>JBOGYN010000728.1:0-19412 GCA_050696855.1 Solirubrobacteraceae bacterium
GGCGACGGCGACGAGCTCGAGCTGGGCACGGGGGAATGGCTGGTCAACCCTGGCAGCGTCGGCCAGCCGCGCGACGGGGACCCGCAGGCGGCCTGGCTGGAGCTCGATCTCGATAGCTGGCGCGCGACCTACCGCCGCACCGAGTACGACATCGCCGGGGCGGCCGCGGCGATCCGGGCCGCGCGGCTGCCTGATTCGCTGGCCGAGCGTCTGCTCTACGGGCAATGACGGATACCAGCCTCTAAAGTCAGGCGCGACATGGGCCGTTCACGCGTATTTCTGGCCGGAAGCCTCGGCTTTGTGGTTGCTTTCGTCGTCGCCTGCGGAGGCCAGAGCGGCCTGCTCAGCTCAAACCAGGCCGCGAATCTCAACACCCAGCTGAACTCCATCTCCTCGGCGGTCGCCTCGGGGCAGTGCGGAACGGCACGCAGTGCCGCGCAGTCGTTTGACAACCAGGTGGCCGCACTGCCGGCTTCGGTCAACACCACCCTGGTGCGCAACCTCGGTCAGGCCGCGACCACGGTCAGCAAGCTCGCCGCCCATAACTGCTCGAGTTCGAGTTCGAGTTCGAGCACGAGCTCGTCGAGTACCACCACGACGACCACGACCACCACCACCAGCACGAGCACCAACCCGACCTCGAGCAGCTCGAGCTCGTCATCGAGCAGCACCGCAACGAATCCGGGCGGGACGGGTACCTCTACTACCTCCAACGGCGGCGCCGGCATCGGCACCACCGGCACCAACGGCTAAGTGCTCTCCACCGCAAAGGGACCCGGTCCGCAACCGAGATGACTGGCGTCACGACGATCGCAGGCAGATATCGGATCGAGGGCCGGCTGGGCGTCGGCGGGATGTCCACGGTCCATCTCGCGTTCGACAGCCGCCTGGAGCGCTACGTGGCGATCAAGCTTCTGGCCGCCCACCTCGCCGACGATCCAACCTTCGTCTCCCGTTTTCGCCGTGAAGCGCTGGCCGCCGCCCGCCTCGTGCACCCCAACATCGTCCAGGTCTTCGACTTCGGCTTTGACGCCGGCCATCACCAGCACTTCATCGTCATGGAGCATGTTTCGGGCAACTCGTGCGCCGAGCTCCTGCGCGATCAGGGACACCTCGAGCTCGAGCAGGCGCTGAACGTCGTCACCCAGGCCTGTCGGGGCCTGGAGTACGCCCACCGCAACGGGGTTGTGCACCGTGACGTCAAGCCGGGCAATCTGCTCGTGTCCGACACCGACGGGGTCAAGCTCGCCGACTTCGGGATCGCCCGGGCGACGGACCAGTCGAGCATCACCCAGGTCGGGTCGGTGCTCGGGACGGCCGCTTACTTGTCTCCCGAGCAGGCCCGGGGCGATGAGGCGGGGCCGCGGGCCGATCTCTACTCGCTCGGTGTCGTGACCTACCAGCTGATGTCCGGGCGGCTGCCCTACGAAGCCAATTCGCTCTCCGAGCTGGCGCTCAAGCAGCAGCGCGAGGCTCCCACCCCGCTGGACGAGCTCAACCCCGAGGTCCCCCACGCCCTGGCCCAGGCGGTGGCAATGACGCTGGCCATCGACCAGCGCGCCCGCCCCGCCGACGCGCTGGAGCTGGCCGAGGCGCTGCGCCAAGGCGCCAACGGTGTCGCCCCACCGGGCGCCGGCTCGGCCGAGTTCGCGACCAGCGCAGCCACCGGGTACCTGGACGATCCCGAAGATGAGACGGCGGCCACCCGGGTCACGCCCCGCCCCGCCCCCCGGACGGCGCAGACGCGGGCCGCCCGGCAGGTTGAGCCCCGCCGCGCCCCCCGCCGCGTTGAGTCCGCCCGGCGCCCGGCGTCACCCCCACCCGAGCCCCGCCGGGGCCGCGGCGTTCGCCGTTTGATGGTCCTGCTGGCCCTGATCGCCGTGTTCGCGTTGGTCGTGATCGCCGCCGTCGCGATCTCGAACAGCACCTCGAACACCGTCGTGCACTACCAGAAGGTGATCGCTCGCGACGTCAATTCGGCGATCACACAGATCCAGACCCTGATCAGCCAGTACACGAAGTAGCCGGACTTCCCGGCCATGCGCCCGAGCGGAGCGCCGCCGCGGTCTCGGTCAGTCGTCCGCCCGCGATCGCGGCCCGCAGGTCGGCCATCAGCCGGGCGACGAAGCTCAGGTTGTGCAGGGTGACCAGGCGCGGGCCGGTCAGCTCGTGAGCCCTGAGCAGGTAGTGCAGGTAGGCCCGTGAGTAACCAGCCCGGCACGCCGGGCACGGGCAGCCATCGATGATCGGCTCGTCGACCGTCCGCCAGCGCGACTTGACCAGGTCGACCCGCCACCGCGCCTCCGGATCCGGGACCAGGGCCACCCCGTGGCGGCCGAGGCGAGTCGGCATCGCGCAGTCAAAGGTGTCGATCCCCTGCTCCACCCCGGCGATCAGGTCATCTATCTCCCCGATGCCGAGCAGATGACGGGGGCGCTCGGGCGCCACGCGCTCGAGCTCGGCCGTGCTCCAGTCCACGACCTCGTACATCTGTGCCTTGTCCTGGCCGAGCGAGCCGCCGATCGCGATGCCGTCGCAGCCGGTGGCCGCCACCGCCTCGGCGGAGATCGTGCGCAGGTCGCGCTCTACACCACCCTGGACGATGCCGTAGACGGCCTGGTCGCGCGGGCCGTGCTCGGCGTGCCAGGTCAGGCAGCGCTCCAGCCAGCGATGGGTGCGCTCCATCGAGCGGGCGGTGTAATCGCGGGTCACGTGAAACGGGGTGCACTCGTCAAACACCAGGGCGATATCAGAGCCGAGGGCCGCCTGGACGGCCATCGACGTCTCGGGACCGAGGAAGCGCTCGCCCCCGTCCAGATAGGAGCGGAAGCGCACGCCTTCCTCCTCGATCGCGAGGATCGAGCCGTTGGAGGCGTTGGCGGCGCTGGCCTCGCCACTGGGCCCGCCGCGCCGCCCCTTGATCTCGGCCGCGACGCCGCCGTGACCCATCGAGAAGACTTGAAAGCCTCCGGAATCGGTGATGATCGGCCGCGTCCAGCGCATGAACCGATTCAGCCCCCCGAGCTCAGCCACGAGCTCGGGCCCGGGGGTCAGGAAGAGGTGAAAGGTGTTCCCGAGCACCATCTCGTAGCCGAGCTCCTCGACATCACGAGCCTCGAGCGTCTTGACCGCGCCGCGGGTGGCCAGCGGAACGAAAGCGGGCGTCGCCACGTTCCCATGGGCGAGGTGCAGCCTGCCCAGGCGGGCGCGGGATCCTGGACTGCGGGCGTGGATCGTGAACACCCCCCCGACCCTACCCCGGCGTGACCGTGGGGGGTCGCGTAGCCTTGCCCGATGCGCCGCGCCACGCTCTTCGCTGCGCTCGCGTTCGCGCTGGGGCTGGCCGCGACCGGCTGCGGTACGGCAACCCCGACCGGCGCCTCCGGACGCTCGCTGTTCGCCCAGGCCTGCGGCTTTTGCCACTCGCTGACCGGTCACGAGTCCCCGTCCAAGCAGGGCGGCGACCTGCTCGGTGTGCGCTTGCGCCGCCCGGTGGCACTGCAGTTCGCGCGTGAGATGCCGGTCCGCCCCCGGCTCAGCCACGCCGAGCTGGCCGCGATCGTCGACTACATCGCGCTGGTCCAGCGCCGGGGCTAGCAACGCCCGAGAGCTTGCGCGGCAGGCGACGCGACTAGGGTCGCGCCGGGACCAGCTCGCCGACCCCGGCGGCGGTCGCGCCCGAGCGGGCCAACCCACCGGCCACCACGATCCCGTCACCCACCGTCAGCACCCCGGTATCCGAGAGGGCTTGTGGGAGGTGGCCGGCGGCCCGGATCGCCCCGCTGACCGGGTTGATCGCCCAGACGGCGGCGGTCTGCGCGGTGCTCAGATCACCGCGGCCGCCGACCAGGTAGACGTTCGGGCCGAGGGTGGCGGCGCCGGCGTGGGTGATCGGATGCGGCAGGCGCGCGATCTCACGGGTATGCCCGGTGACGGGATCGAAGCGATAGACGGCGCGGCTGGCGCCGGCGGGCGTCGAGCCACCGATGATCAGCACCTGGCCGCCGGCCGAGGCGACCGCCGCGTAGCGCAGGGCGACGGGCAGGTGGCCGACCACCTGGGCCGGCGCTCCCGGGCGCCAGGCGACGATCGTGTTCAGCGCCGCCGAACCGTCGAACCCCCCGACCACGTAGGCGGTCCCCCCGGCCCCCGTGACCGCCACGTCAGAGGCCAGCGCCGGCAACCGGCCCACCGTCCGGACCATCTGGTGGGCGGTGTCGACCCCGAGGATGTGGTCGTACTGGGTGAGGTCGCCACCCCCGAACACGTAGGCCCGGCCGCCGAGCGCGGCGCCCTGGGCGTCGTGCTGCGGGCTCGGCAGGGTGCCGCTGGCCAACACGTGGTGCAGGTCGGCGGTCACGATCTCGCCCGCCGAGGTGTCGGCGGCAGTAAGGCCTCCCACGAACACGAACTTTGCCCCCGGCAGAACCGCACTGGCGGGATCTCGCAACGGCGCCGCCAGCCGGTAGAGGTGCCGGTAGGAGAGCCGGACCGGGGCCCCGGACGCGTGCTGCCCGGTGGCAGGGCGGTGTTTCGCGGCGCCGGCGGTCTTGGCGGTCGAAGCCGTGGCCGAGCTCCCTCCGCAGCCGGTAGCGATCAGGGCCAGGACGAGCGGGGCAGGGCGCAGCGTGCGGCGGATTGCTGTCATCCTGGCTTCAGGCCGGCCCCGACAGCGGCGACCAGGCGTGGTCATTAGACGACGAATGCCCGCCAGCGTAGCCAACCCGCCCGATCACCCCCGCGTCCGACTTTCTCTGAGGATTCTCATCTCGTCCCTTCGGCCCGCCCGCGCGCTCTTTTGCTCGATCTTGGTCCTGTCCGCGGCGGTGCTACTCGCTGCCTGCGGCTCGACCGGCTCCTCTCGAACGGTCGTGACCGGTCCCAAGCTCTCGCGGCTACCGCCGCCGGCACTCGACGGCCGGGACCGATTTCGCACCGACGTCTACGCCGGCACCGCTCCCGGTGACCTGAGCCCAGTGGTCCGGGCCGACCCGGCGCTGGTCTACGTCCCCAACTCGATGAGCAACACCGTCTCGGTGATCAGCCAGCGCACGCTGAAGGTCATCCGCACCTTCCCGGTCGGAGAGCTGCCTCAGCACGTAACCCCTTCCCACGACCTGCGCACGCTCTACGTCGACAACGACGTGGGCAACACACTGACTCCCCTTGACCCGCGGACCGGACGGGCGGGACGCCCGATCCCGGTCGAGGATCCCTACAACCTGTACTTCACCCCCGACGGCCGGTACTCGATCGTGGTCGCCGAGCGCCTGATGCGCCTCGACTTTCGCGATGCCCAGACCATGCACATCATGCACTCGCTATCGGTGCCCATGTGCGCCGGCGTCGATCACATGGACTTCTCGGCCGACGGCCGCTACCTGTACGCCAGCTGCGAGTTTGCGAGCCGGATGATCGAGGTCGATCTGCGAACCCAGCGGGTGACTCGCACGCTGGTGCTCGACGGCGGTCGCGCCAGCCCCCAGGACGTCAAGCTCGCTCCCGACGGGCGCACGCTCTACACCGCCGATCAGATCAACAGCGGCATCTGGGAGATCGATCCGGTCTCGTTCAAGGTGCTGGGCTTCATCCACACCGGCGCTGGTGCTCACGGGCTCTACCCCAGCCGTGACGCCCGCGACCTGTATGTCTCCAATCGCACAGCCGGCACGATCTCCGTTTTGAACTTCACCACCCGGGAGGTGGTCCACACCTGGCACCTGCCTCCGCCCGCCAGCCCGGATATGGGCGGCGTCTCGGTCGACGGGCACACGCTCTGGCTCAGCGGGCGCTACAACGCCGTCGTTTACGCGATCGACACGCGGACGGGACACCTGCGGGCGGCGATCCCCGTCGGCCTGGGGCCGCACGGATTGTGCGTGTGGCCCCAGCCAGGGAGCTACTCGCTGGGCCACACGGGAATCCTGCGCTGACCACGTCGGCCTGAGCAGCGCGGGCTGCCCGGGACGAGCCGGAGCTGCGCTCGACGCGGTAGTAACCGTCCTTGCGCTCCTCGTGCTCGAGCTTGCGCTCGCCGGAGACGGTGAGGACGTTGTCCTCAAGCTCGATGTCGACATCGCCTTCGGACAGGCCCGGGAGGCGAGACTCCACTGCCCGCGGTTGGCAGCGATTTGTGGCGCCCGCCGCCTGAGACCGACACGTCAAACCGCTGCCAATCGCAGTCGCCACCCGGGCGAGGAGCCGCGAGCGTCAGGTGCAGCACGGAGCGTCAGGTGAGCAGGGAACGGCCGGACATCTCGCCCGGTTGGTCGATCCCGAGCAGTTCGAGGATCGTCGGGGCGACGTCGGCGAGGACACCGCCTGAGCGCAGCGCTACCCCGGGCACGGTCACGATCACCGGGACCGGGTTGAGCGAGTGCGCGGTGTTGGGGCTGCCGTCGGGCTCGAGCATGTGGTCGGCGTTGCCGTGGTCGGCGGTGATCAGGCAGGCGCCACCGGAGACGCTGACCGCCTCCACCACCTCGGCAAGACAGCGGTCAACTGTCTCCACGGCCTCGACCGCAGCCGGGATCACGCCCGTGTGGCCGACCATGTCGGCGTTGGCGAAATTGATGATCCCGAATCGGTACCCGCCCGCCGGGTCGGCCCCCCAGGCGTCGACGAAGGCCCGGGCCGCCTCGCGGGCGCTCATCGCCGGCTTGTGGTCATAGGTGGAGACGTCGCGCGGGGAATCGACCAGCTCCCGCTGCTCGCCCTCGTACGCCTGCTCCTCGCCACCGTTGAAGAAGTAGGTCACGTGCGGGTACTTCTCGGTCTCCGCGACGTGCAACTGGCGCTCCCCGCGGGCGGCGATCACCGCGGACAGCGTGGTCGCCGGGCGCTGCGGCGGGAACGCGACCGGATACGGCCAGCCCTCCTCGTACTCGGTCATACAGGCCAGCCGCTCGACGGGCTCGGCCCCCCCGCGGTCGACCTCCGAAAACGACGGGTCGGCCAGGGCGCGGACGATCTCGCGCATCCGGTCGGGCCGGAAGTTGAGTCCCAGCACCGAGTCACCGGGGCGGATGCACGCCTCCTCACCGACCGTCACCGGGGTGATGAACTCGTCGCTCTCGTCGCGTTCGTAGGCATCGCGGCAGGCCTGGGCACCGGTATCGGCGTGGTGCGGCGCCGTCCCGTGCACGAGCAGGTCGTAGGCGAGCTGGACGCGATCCCAGCGTCGGTCGCGATCCATCGCGTAGTAGCGACCCACGACGGAGCCGACCCGCCCCGCCCCGGACGCGGCCATCCGTTCCGAAACCCGCTCCAGAAATTCAGCGCCCGAATGTGGCAACGTGTCCCGGCCGTCGGTGAAGGCGTGCAGGGCGAGGTCGGGCACGTTCAGCGAAGCGGCCAGGTCGATCAGCGCTTCGAGGTGCTCGAGGCTCGAGTGCACGCCGCCGTCGGAGACCAGCCCGATCAGGTGGACGCGCTCGGAACCGCCCAGAGCCGAACGGAGTACCTCGTTCTCGGCCAGGGAGCCGTCCTCCACGGCGAGGTCGATCCGGGTCAGGTCTTGCATCACCACACTGCCCGCACCGAGGTTGAGATGACCGACCTCGGAGTTGCCCATCTGTCCGTCGGGCAGCCCGACGGCGCGCCCGCAGGCGGTCAGCGTCGTGGTCGGATAGCGCGACCAGAGTTCATCGAAGGCCGAGGTCTGCGCCAGCGAGATGGCGTTGCCCGGGCCGGGCTCGGCCAGGCCCCAGCCGTCGAGAATGATCAGCACGGCCCGCTCCACGGGCAGCGATTGCGGACCTTCCGTGGACACGAGTTCCGGTTCGGACCTAACCGGCCGCGGCCACGATCGCGGCGAGCGACTCGGCGGCGAGACTGGCGCCTCCCACCAGGGCACCGTCGATGTCGGGCAGCGCCAATAACTCGGCGGCGTTCTCGGGTTTGACGCTGCCGCCGTAGAGGATCCGGACCCGGGCCGCGGCCTCGTCGGAGCGGTCACCGACCAGGGCGCGGACGAAGGCGATCGCTTCCTGGGCCTGCTCGGGGGCGGCCACCTGCCCGGTGCCGATCGCCCAGATCGGCTCGTAGGCGATCACGACCTCGGCCAGCTGCGCGAGCTCGAGCCGGGCCAGAGCCTCTTGGACCTGGTGGCGGAGCTTGCGCTGGGTGTCGCCGCGTTCGCGCTCCTCCTCGGTCTCCCCGACGCACAGGAGCGGCCGCAGCCCGCTCGCCAGCGCCGCCGGTACCTTGAGGCCCAGGGCCTTGTCGGTCTCGCCGAACAGCTGGCGACGCTCGGAGTGTCCCAGGACCACGCCCTGGACGCCGACCTCAACCAGCATCGGCGGCGACACCTCGCCGGTGTACGCGCCCTCGTCGGCGTGGTGCATGGTCTGGGCGTAGACCGCCACCCGGGAGCCGCGGGTCGAGTCGACCATCGCCTGCAGGGCCGTGAACGGCGGGCAGATCGCCACCTCGGCGCGCTGCACCGATGAGACGCGGGGCAGGAGGGCCTGAATGAAGTCCTCGGCCGCCTCAACGGTCTTGTGCATCTTCCAGTTGCCCGCGATCAGCGGGATGCGGTCGGGGTTCACGCCAGCACCTCGACCCCGGGCAGCTGGTGACCTTCGATCAGCTCCAGCGCGGCGCCGCCCCCCGTCGATAAATGAGTGACCTCATCAGCGAGCCCGAACTGGTGCAGAGCCGCCGCAGAGTCACCACCGCCGACCACGGTCACGCCGGGCGCGGCGGCCACGGCCCGGGCGACTGCGAGCGTGCCGGCGCTGAACGGCTCGAGCTCGAAGGCTCCCATCGGACCGTTCCAGAACACCGTGCCGGCCGTGAGGACGATCTGCGCGTAGGCCTCGGCACTGCGCGGGCCGATGTCGAGTCCCATCATCCCCTCCGGCACCTCGACGCCGTCCAGCGGCTGCGGCTCGGCGTCGGCGCCGAAGTGATCGCCGAGCACGAGATCGCTGGGCAGCGCGAGCGAGGCGCGGGCGCCGGCCGAGGCGGTGATCGCCCGCCGGGCCAGTTCGACGTCGTCGGCCGCACACAGCGAGGCGCCGACCGAGTGGCCCTGGGCGGCCAGGAACGGGTAGCACATCGCCCCCCCGATGAGGATCGTGTCGGCGGCGTTCAGAAAGGACTCGATGACCCCGATCTTGTCGCTCACCTTGGCCCCGCCGAGGACGGCGATCAGCGGCCGCGACGGGCTCTCGAGCAAGGCGGTGAGGGTCGTTACCTCCCGCTCGAGGAGCAGGCCGGCGGCGCGCTCGGGGATCCGACGAGCGGCCCCCACGGTGGAGGCGTGGGCGCGGTGGGCAGTGCCGAAGGCGTCGTTGACGTAGACGTCGGCCAGGCCGGCCAGCGCCTGCGCCAGGGCATCGTCGTTCTCGGTCTCGCCCGGCTCAAAGCGAATGTTCTCGAGCAGCAGGATCTCGCCGGGCTTCAGGTCGGCGGCGAACGCGGCCACGTCATCACCGACGCCGGGCGGCGCCAGCTCGACGTCGGTACCCACCAGCTCGGAGAGCCGCTGGGCCACCGGCGCGAGCGACAGGGCGGGATCAAAGCCCTCGGGACGCCCGAGGTGTGAGACCAGGATCAGGGCCGCGCCGCGGTCGCGCAGCTTCTCGATCGTCGGCAGGGCAGCGCGAATCCGGGTGTCGTCGGCCACCTGGCCGTCGGTGAGGGGAACATTGAAGTCGACCCGGACGAGGACCCGCTTGTCCCGTAGCTCGCCGAGGCCCGAGATGGTCCTCACAACAGTTGTTGGACGAGATCCGAGACGCGGTTGGAGTAGCCCCACTCGTTGTCGTACCAGGACACGACCTTGACCATCGTTCCGTCCATCACCGCCGTCAGCTGTGAGTCCACGATCGAGGAGGCGGGATTCTTGATGATGTCCGAGGAAACGATCGGGTCTTCGGTGTAGAGCATCAGCCCATCGAGCGGTCCGCTGCCCGCGGCGGCCTTCAGAGCGCCGTTGATCTCATCCACGCTGGTCTCACGCCCGGCCTCGATCGTCAGGTCGACGACGCTCCCGGTCGGCACCGGGGCCCGGATGGCGAAGCCGTGGAGCTTGCCGTTGAGCTCGGGAATGACGAGCCCGATCGCCTTGGCAGCGCCGGTCGAGGCGGGGATCAGGTTGACCGCGGCGGCGCGGGCCCGGCGCAGATCCTTGTGGGGCATGTCCTGGAGGCGCTGATCGGCCGTGTAGGCATGGATCGTCGTCATCAGGCCGTGCTTGATTCCGACCGTCTCGTGCACGACCTTGGCCACCGGGGCCAGGCAGTTGGTCGTGCAGGAGGCATTGGAGATGACCTGGTGCTGCTCTCGGTCATAGGCGTCGGCGAAGTTGACACCGAGGACGACGGTCGTGTCAGGGTTGGTGGCCGGCGCCGAGATGACAACCTTTTTAGCCCCCGCGTCGACGTGCTTGGAGGCGTTCTCACGGTCAGTGAACAGTCCGGTGGACTCGATCACCACGTCGGCGCCGAGATCGCCCCAGGGCAGGGCAGCCGGATCGCGCTCGGCCAGCACCCGGATCTCCTGGCCGTTGACCACCAGTCCCCGTTCGGTCGCCCGCACCTCGCCCGGAAACGGACCGTAGGTCGAGTCGTACTTGAGCAGGTGGGCGATCGTCTTGGGATCGACGAGGTCGTTGACCGCCAGCCACTCGATCTCGGCTCCGCGCTCGTGAGCGGCCCGGAACACGTTGCGTCCGATCCTCCCGAACCCGTTGATCCCCACCCGTACCGCCATGCGCGCTTCCTCCAATGTCAGCCGTACCATGCCAAGAGAGCCGAGCGCGGGCAACCGTGCGCCGGCTCGCGACAGGCTACCCGCTAGCGGCGCGAGACGACCTCGACCCGCAGGCCGTCGGGGTCGAGCATGTAGCCGGCGTAGTAACGCCGCCCGTAGGAGGGTCGCTGGCCCGGGGCGCCGTCATCGTGACCGCCGCTGGCCAGCCCGGCCTGGTGCGCGGCGTCGACGGCCGCCTTGCCACTCGCCTGGAGGGCGAGATGGCCGTACTCGGGGCCGGGCTCCCGGCCCCGCACCACGAACCAGACCACCGGGATGTTGACGCCGTAGGCGACCGCGTGCTCGGACTCGACCATCCGCCGGGCACCGAGCGCGTAGAAGACCGAGTCATAGAAGCGCGCCGTCCGCTCGAGATCGGAGACCTCGAAGCCGACGTGGTCGATCACGCGGGCCTCGTCACGTCGCGATGCAGGACCTCGACCAGGTATTCGCTGAACTTGTCGTAGCGCTGTCCGAGGTGCTCGGCGATCGCGACCGAACGGTGCCGACCCCCGGTGCAACCGATGGCCAGCACGAGGTGGGACTTGCCCTCGGCCAGGTACTGAGGCAGCAAGTAGTCCAGCAGCGAATCCAGATGGGCATAGAAGCGGTCCAGTTCGCCGTCGGCGTTGATGAAAGCCACGATTCGCTCCTCGTGGCCGGTGAGCGGGCGCAGGTCCGGTTCGTAATGCGGGTTGGGCAGGAAGCGGACGTCGAGCATCACGTCGGCGTCGCGGCTCGGGCCGTACTTGAAGCCGAAGCTCTGGAAGGTCACGGCCAGGCGTCCCGGCGTGTGGGTCGGCAGCAGCTCATCGGCGAGCTTGCGCCGCAGCATGGCGGCAGTCAGGCCACGGGTGTCGATCACCACATCGGCGCGCTCCCGCAGCGGCGCCAGCAGCTCGCGCTCCCGGGCGATGCCCTCGGCCACGCTGCCGCCCGGTGACAGCGGGTGGCGCCGGCGCGTCTCCTTGTAGCGGGTGAGCAGGGTCTGCTCGTCGGCCTCCAGGAACAGCACTCGATGTCGCAGTCCGGCCCGGCGCAGGTCATCGAGCATGGCCGCCAGACCCTCGAAGTACTCCCCACCGCGAACGTCGGAGACGACGGCCGCGTTGGCCACCTTGGAACCCGAGTGCATGAATAGGTCGACCAGGGAGCGGATCATCTCCGAGGGCAGGTTGTCCACACAGAAGTAGCCCTCGTCCTCGAAGGCCGCCATCGCCGTTGATTTCCCGGCCCCCGAGAAGCCCGTGATCACGACCAGATCGGTGAGGGCGGAGGCTTCCACGACTCTCTGCAGTGTGATGACCTCGGCGGACGGGCGTGGCACGCCGCTATCCGGAGTTGTGCCACCATGCCGCGGGTGCTTCGCCGCCGCGCTCGCATTGGCATCGTGGTGGCGCTCGGACTCGCGTTGGGAATCGGCGCCGGGCCGGCCGTGTCGGCCGCCTCGGCCGACACGCTCGCCGCGAGCATCTCGAGCACGCCGAGCGGTCAGCCGCTGCCCAGCGGCTTTCTCGGCGTCTCGCTCGAGTACCGGGCGCTGCATCAGTACACCGGCCGGGATCCCCGAGCTGTCGATCCCGTGCTGGTCGCACTGCTCAAGGGTCTGGCCCCCAGCTCAGCCCCCTCGGTCCGGGTCGGCGGCAACAGCACCGACGCGACCTGGTGGCCGATCCGCGGCGTGATCCCCCCGGGGGGCATCTACTACCGCCTGACCTCCGGCTGGCTGCGCACCACTCAGGCGCTGGCCGCGGACCTGGGGACGAAGCTGATTCTGGGGATCAACTTGGCCGCCGGACGACCGGCGATCGCCGCAGCCGAGGGCCGCGCGTTCACGGCGGGTATCGGACGTCGCTACATCCGAGCGTTCGAGATCGGCAACGAGCCCGACTTGTACGGCGTCTTTCCGTGGTACCGCGACCGGCGCGGCCATCTCCACCGCTCCCGTGGCCGCCACTACGGCCCCGGCGATTACGGCAACGAATTCACGCGCTGGAGCCGCAGCTTGCCGCGGGGTATCGCGCTGGCCGGCCCGGGCGCCTCGGGGCCGAGCTGGATGAGCAAGCTCGGAAAGCTGATCGGGAGCGAGCCGCGGCTGGGGCTGGTCACCTACCACCGCTACCCCTTGCGGGCCTGCACCACCGATGCGACCCAGGCCAGCTTCCCCACGATTGCCCACCTGCTCACCGACAGCTCCTCGAGCGTGCTGGCGGCCGGCGTGACGCCGTTCGTGACCGTCGCCCACCGGCGGCATCTGCCCTTCCGCCTGACCGAGATCAACACCGCCTCCTGCCAGGGGGCGGCCGGGGTCAGTGACACCTTCGCCTCGGCCCTGTGGGCCCTGGACACGATGTTCAACATGGCCAAGGCCGGGGTCGACGGCGTCAACTTCCACATGCTCCCGGGTTCTCACTACGAGCTGTTCAGCACGTCGCAGGCCGCGGGGGGCGCCTGGCAGGCGTTCGTGCACCCCGAGTACTACGGGCTCTACATGTTCGCCCAGGCCTTCCCGCCCGCGGCCCGGTTGCTCCCGGTGAGCGCCCCGAGCGGTCCGGTCAAGGTGTGGGCCACCCAGGGCAGCGACGGGACTGTTCGCGTGACCCTGATCAACCAGGACCCAAACAGCGGCCACACCGTTTCGGTGCCGATACCCGGCAACCCCGCCACCGCTTCGCTGGAGTCACTCACCGCTCCGAGCCTGGACGCCACCACGGGCGTCACGCTCGGCGGCCAGACCTTCGGCGCCACCACCACCACGGGGACGTTCCCGGCCTCACCGGCGGCCACCACGGTGACCCCCAGCGGGGGGGTCTACTCGGTTGACGTCCCGGCGGCCAGCGCCGCCCTGCTCAGCGGCCCCGCCCCGGGCGCCACCGGCAGCGGCGGCTCACACCCCTGACTTGTGCAGCTCGCGGTACACCTCGCGGGCCAGCTTGCCCGGTACGCCCGGGACCGATTCGAGTTCCTCCCGGGAGGCGGCCAGAATCGCATCAGGCGACCCGAAGTGAGCCAGCAGCGCGCGCTTGCGAGCCGGGCCAACCCCGGGCAGATCATCGAGGACTGAGGCGGTCATCGCCCGGTCGCGACGGATCCGGTGGTGGGTGATGGCAAAGCGGTGGGCCTCGTCGCGGACGCGCTGGAGCAGTTGCAGCTCGGGAGTGTCGTGGCGGAGCCGCAGCGGCGCGGCGCGCCCTGGGATAAAGACCTCCTCGATCCGCTTGGCCAGCGAGATCACCGCAACGCCGCGGTCACGGAAGCCCTGCAGCGCCCGCAGCCCGGCGGCGAGCTGACCCTTGCCCCCGTCGATTACGACCACGTTGGGCAGCGCGGCGAAGCTCGGGTCGTAGTCCTTGTCATGGGGTGAGACGTCGCGCTGCTGTTCCCAGCGCGCGATCCGCCGGCCGAGGATCTCCTCCATGGCCGCGAAATCGTCAGGTCCGCTCTGGGCGTCGTCATCCGAGGCGCCATCGCCCACCGTGAACACCTTGAAGCGGCGATAGTCAGACTTCTTGGGCGCGCCCCCCTCGAACACGACCATCGAGGCGACCGTGTTGGTGCCCATCAGCGTGCTGATGTCAAAGCACTCGATCCGGAGCGGGATCGTGTCCAGGCCGAGGGCGTGCTGGAGACCGTCGAGCGCCTCGACCCGCTGCTGGCGGCGACGCTCCGAGCGCAGCTTCTCCTGATCGATGGCCAGGCGGGCGTTGCGCTCGGCGAGCTCGAGGATCCGGCGCTTGTCACCCCGCTCGGCCGCCCGGATCTCCACGGTGCCGCCGCGCCGGGCGCTCAGGGCCTCGGCCAGCGCCGCGGCGGTGGCCATCTCGCTCTGCACGACGAGCAGCGGTGGCACCGACATCGCGCTCGCGTAGTACTGGAGGATGAACGCCTCGGCCACTTCGCCCACGTCGCGGCCGGCGGCGTTGTCCAGGTAGAAGCTCTGGCGGTCAGAGAGGACGCCGTCGCGGACCTGGAAGACCTGGGCATTGGCCTCCCCGTCCGAGACCGCTACCGCAATCGCGTCCAGCGAGCCAGAGCCCTCGTGCGAGACGCGCTGGCGCTCGAGCAGCGAGCGGATCGCCCGCAAGCGGTTGCGCTCGCGGACGGCGTCCTCGAAGCGCTGCTCGGCGGCCGCCAGGCGCATCTCGTAATCCAGGCGGCGTTCGATCTCCTTGTAGCGGCCAGACAAAAAGGCGATGACACCGTCAATCGCATGGCGGTACTCCTCTTTGGAGACGTAGCCGACGCAGGGCGCCTCACAGCGCTTGATGTAGTAGTCCAGGCACGGGGAGCCGCTGCGCCGGCCCGGCTCGGGCCCCTCGCAGGAGCGGAACATGAACACCTTGCCCAGCACCTCGAGCGTCGAGCGGACGCGCTTGGCGTTGCTGTAGGGGCCGAAGTAGGCGCGGTCGCGACGGTGGCGCTCGCGGGTGAAGTAGACGCGGGGAAAGTCCTCGTCGAGCGAGATCGCGATGTACGGGTAGGACTTGTCGTCGCGCAGGCGGATGTTCAGGCGCGGCTTGTACTGCTTGATGAAGTTCTGCTCGACGAGCAGCGCCTCGGACTCGGTGTGGACGACCAGCGCTTCGATCTGGTCGATCATTTCCAGGATTTCGCCGCCCACCCGCGTGCTCGGGTTGGAGAAGTGCGAGGCCACGCGCTTCTTGATCGACTTGGCCTTGCCGACGTAGATCACCTTGCCGCGCTCGTCGCGGAACAGATAGACGCCGGGCTGGTCAGGAAGCTCGCGGCGGCGGTCGGCGGGATAGACGGCCATCGCTCTAACGATAGGAGCCGGGCTCCGTCGCCTTCCGCGCGCTACCGACGTTCGGCTTGGCCTGCGCGGGCTCTCAGTCAGCCGTGAAGGACACGAGCACGCCGCCGATCCCGAGGCCGACCCCGATCAGCGCTACCACCTCACCGGCCCCGGCGATCGGATGGTTGCGGGTATAGCCGGGTGGGTTCAGGCTCGGGTCGAAGAGATTGGCCCCCCGGGTGGGGGGCGCCCCCAGCGCGTGCAACGTGAAGGCCAGCGCGATCAGGAGCCCGAGCAGGACGGCAATTCGGGCCGGGCGGGCGCCGCGCAGGGCGACGGCGAGCAGGCCACCGGCCAGCACGGCCAGGAGCACGTCGACGACGGAGTAGACCTGCCAGGCGCTGGGATCGCGGGGAATCCCGGTCAGCGCCGGGGTATGCGCGTAGCGGGCGGCAAAGCCGGCCGAGAACTGATGGCTCCAGGCCAAGAACAGCGAGCCCAGCAGGATCGGCGCGCCGAGCAGCATCAGCCAATCAGAGATCACCTCGCGCATGCCCTTGCTCATGGCGGCGGCAGTGTACGCGCCCTCACCGATCAGGTAAGCGCCGCCCGGTTCTGAGCCGCGTATGGTTCGGTCTGGATGCCGACCGGCGAGACCCGCACCGCGTACCGCACCTGTCCCCTGTGCGAGGCGACCTGCGGCCTCGAGATCAAGCTCGAGGGCGAGCAGATCACCTCGATCCGCGGTGACGCCGATGACGTCTTCAGTCACGGCTTCATCTGCCCCAAGGGCTCGGCCCTGCGTGGGCTGCACGAGGATCCCGATCGCGTCCGCACGCCGCTGATCCGCGACCGAGACGGTTTTCGGGTCACGAGCTGGGACGAGGCGTTCGCCCTGATCGACGCCCGCCTGGCGCCGATCCTGGCCGAAGATCGCAACGGGGTCGGCGTCTACCTCGGCAACCCCAACGCCCACAACCTGTCCAATCTGCTCTACACGCGGGTTCTGATCCGGGCGCTGTCCTCGCGCAACGTGTACTCGGCGAGCACCGTCGATCAGTTCCCCAAGCAGATGTCCTGCGCGCTGATGTTCGGGACCGGGACCACTGTCCCGATCCCCGATATCGACCGGACCGATCACCTACTCGTCCTGGGCGCCAACCCCCTGGCCTCCAACGGCAGCCTGATGACGGCCCCGGATATGCGCGGCCGCCTGCGAGCGCTCCGCGCGCGGGGCGGGAAGCTGGTGGTGATCGACCCGCGGCGCACGCGGACGGCCGACGAGGCCGACGAGCACCACTTCATCCGTCCCGGCACCGACGCCCTGCTGCTGTTTGGGCTGGTGGCAACGCTGTTCGAAGAGGACCTCGCCGACCCCGGTGAGCGGGTCGGCGCGCTCTGCTCCGGCCTCGACGAGATCCGGGAACTGGCCGCGCCCTTTACCCCCGAGGCAGTGGCACCGATGTGCGGCATCGAGGCCGCTCAAATCCGGCGCCTGGCCCGCGAGCTCGCAGCGGCACCGACCGCCGCCGTGTATGGACGGATCGGGACCTGCACCCAGGAGTTCGGGACGCTGGCCAGCTGGCTGGTCGACGTCGTAAACGTCCTCACGGGCAACCTCGACCGCGAGGGCGGGGCCATGTTCCCGCTCGCCGCCGCCGGCGCCAGCAACGCCTCCGGCCCGCCCGGACGCGGCCGAGGAGCGCGCTTTGGACGCTTTTCGAGCCGGGTGCGCGAGCTGGGTGAGCTGTTCGGCGAACTCCCGGTGGCCTGCCTGGCAGAAGAGATCGACACTCCGGGCGAGGGCCAGATCCGGGCGCTGATCACGATCTCGGGCAACCCCCTGCTCTCCACCCCGAACAGCGACCGCCTCGCCGCGGGGGTGGCCGAGCTCGACTTCATGGTCAGCCTCGACGTGTATGTCAACGAGACCACCCGCCACGCCGACGTCATCCTCCCCGCCCCCTCTCCCCTGCACCGGGGGCACTACGACCTGGCGCTCTACCAATTCGCGGTCCGCAACGTGGCCAACTACTCGCCGCCCGTCCTCCCCCCCGACCCCGAGTTGCCCGACGAATGGGTCACGCTGCTGCGGCTGTCGGGCGTGGCCCTTGGGATGGGGCCTGACGCCGACGTCGCCGCCCTCGACACCAGCGTTGCCCGGGCGCTGATCGGTCGCGAACTCGACACCGCCGGCTCGCTGGTCGCGGGGCGCGACGCCGACGACCTGATGGCCGCGCTCGAGCCTCGGGTCGGCCCCGAGCGACTGCTTGACCTGATGCTCCGCACCGGTCCCTATGGCGACGGCCTGGGCGCTCACACCGGCGGCGTCTCGCTGAGCCTGGGCGCACTCGAGGCGGCTCCGCACGGACGCGATCTCGGCCCGCTCGCACCCCGGCTCCCCGATGCGCTGCGGACGGCCGGCGGAACCATCGAGCTCGCTCCCGAACTGCTGGTCGCCGACGTCCCCCGCCTGCGCGAGGCGCTGGCCCGCACCCCAAACGACGGTCCCGTGCTGATCGGTCGCCGCCACCTGCGCTCCAACAACTCGTGGATGCACAACCTGCCCGTCCTGGTCAAGGGCAAGCCCCGCTGCACGCTGCACGTGCATCCGGACGACGCCGCGCGCTACGAGCTCACCGACGGGGCGCTGGCCCGCCTGCGTTCGCGGACCGGCACCGTCGAGGCCGAAGTCGAGGTCACCGACGAGGTGATGCCCGGCGTCGTCAGCCTCCCCCACGGCTGGGGCCACTCAGCTCGCGACACTCAGATGGCGGTCGCCGCGCAGCACGCCGGCACCAACAGCAACGTGCTCGCCGACGAGTTGCTGATCGACGCCGTGTCCGGCAACGCCGTGCTCAACGGAATCCCCGTCCAGCTCGCCCCGGTTGGCTAGCTCAGCGAATCAGTAGCGCCGCGCGGCGATGTAGACGGCGACGAAGGTGTAGATCGCGCCCCCGATCAGGACCAGCCAGCCCACCTGACCGGCGGGCGTCGACCACAGCCGCGTGGTCCCGGTGAGGGTGATGGCCAGCACGCCACCGGCTACGTAGAGCGCGACGCGGCGGTTGCCGAGCGAGTAAAGCGAGGTGCGGTGCTCCCGGTACATGATCATCATCACCCAGCCGAGCGCGGCCAGGAAGGCGAGTGAGATCGCGGTCACGACCACGCTGGCGCCGGTCCCCCCGCCGGGGGCGAACGCGATCACGGCGGCGATGGCCATGATGATCACGACGTTGCGGACCGCGACCTTGTTCACGCTCATGCCGTCAAGGGTACGCGGTGCGGAGCGGGTTGCGCCAGCGCGGCCGCGGGGCCCGCGGCGGACTCAGCCGCAAACCGGTAGCCGACGCCGAAGTGCGTGTGGACGTAGTGCCACTCCGGCGAGACCCGCTCGAGCTTCTGGCGCAGCTTGCGCACGAACACGTCAACCGAGCGGTCGCCGCGGGCCATCGTGTAGCCCCACACGCGCTGGTAGATGTCCTCGCGCTCGAGCACCCGGCCGTCGACCGTGGCCAACTCGTAGAGCAGCTCGTACTCCTTGCGCGACAGCGATGCGGGCTGACCGTCGGCGTAGGCATCGAACCGGTCGGGCCGGATTGAGAGCTCGCCGGCGCGGATCGCCTCGGCCCCGACCGGGGCCTGACCGGCCCGGCGCCGGCGCAGGACGGCTTCGAGACGCGCGACCAGCTCCTCGGGATGGCACGGCTTGGTGATCCAGTCATCGGCCCCGGCGCGCAGGCCGCGCACGCGGTCGGCCACGGGCGCGGGAGCGCTGCAGACCAGCAGCGCCAAGCCGGGCGGGGCTTGGGCGGTCGCTTCGACGTAGTCCAGACCGGTCAGCGCGGGGTTGACGATCAGCGCGTGGAGCTTGAGTGCCGCCAGCTGGTCGGGCATGGCG
>JBOGYN010000729.1:0-4081 GCA_050696855.1 Solirubrobacteraceae bacterium
GACCTTTGACCACGGCGAGGAGGGCTACGGCCTGTGGCTCGATCCCGCCGTCCAGGACGATCCGGTGTACGCCGAGTACTGGGCCGGGCACCGGCCGGTTGAGGTCGCGATCGAGGAGGACCAGATCATCATTCGCCGCGCGGGCGGCGACGCGGACTCCGATCCGGACTCAGACGAAGACGATTAGTGGTGAGCGGGGCTCGGCGCCGTCCGAGCCCCGATCAACCCTCGGCCGTCCGCCGGCCGAACCGGTAGTCGCCCGCCTCGCGCGCGTAGCGCGCGAACGCCGCTCCCGAAACCGTGGTTATGTCCCACGCCGCCGGGGTGCCCGGCGCGACCCGAGTGGCGATGCCAAAGCACCAGTCGGTGCCCTCCTGAACGTAGTAGCGCGCCAGTTCCTGCACGCCGAAGCTGGCGCCGATCCGCCGGCGCAACTCATCCACCACCTGAGCCACGATCCGTTCGAGAACGATCCGGTCGCCCGGCTCAGCCCCGCGCAGGCGACGCTCACCGTCCTGCCACAGGCCCATCAGGTCCTCGAAGGGCAGCTCCGGCCCGGTCATGCGCCGGCCACGGCCCGGCCGTGACCGGGACTCAGCGCCCGGAGTGACCGGTGATCACGAACGCTCGCTCGCCGGGCCGCACCATCCCCAGGCCGCGCGCGTCCTGGACGATCGTGGCCGACTGGCTCAGTGACCGCTGCTGGCGGACGAGCTGCGCGTTCTGGTGCTGTAGGCGCTCGACGATCGCCTGCTGCTGGCTGGCCTGGGCGCTGGTGGAGAAGTATGCGATCGTGCGCTGCGCGTACAGGCCGACCACGACGGTGAGCACGACCAGCAGCGCCACCCGTCCTGCGCGGTCCCAGCGGACTCTGAGCATCGGCTCGCGCAGAGCGGCCAAGCGGGGCGCTCGGCGCGCGGGCGCCCGAGACGAACGGCGGGGAGCAGCGGTAGCAGGACGGGCCGACGGCATTGCCTGCGGCCTTCGTTCGACGGCCCGCCGATCCTTCCTGCTGCACGGAGTCGTGCAACGCGACCGCCACCGGCCGCCTAAGCGCGGAAGGCCGCGCGCCCCGGGAACGAGGCGTCGGGGCCCAGGGCCTCCTCGATCCGCAGCAGCTGGTTGTACTTGGCCACCCGATCGGTTCGCGAGGGAGCACCGGTCTTGATCTGTCCGCAGCCGGTGGCGACGGCGAGGTCGGCGATCGTGACGTCCTCGGTCTCGCCTGAGCGGTGGGACATGACCGCCGCATAGCCGGCGTCCCGCGCCATCCGCACGGCCGCGAGCGTCTCGGTCAGGGTGCCGATCTGGTTGACCTTGATCAGGATCGCGTTGCCGACGCCGGCGTCGATTCCCCGCTTGAGGCGTTGGGTGTTGGTCACGAACAGGTCGTCGCCGACGAGCTGGATCCGGTTGCCGATCTGATCGGTGAGCACCGACCATCCGTCCCAGTCCTCCTCGGCCATGCCGTCCTCGATCGAGATGATCGGATAGTGGTCGACGAGATCGGCCCAGTAGGAGGCCATCTCATCGGCGCTGAGCGTTCGGCCCTCGTGCTCGAGCACGTACTGCTCGTCGTGGTAGAGCTCGGACACAGCCGGATCGAGCGCGATCGCGACCTGGTCACCGGGGACGAAGCCGGCGGCGCGGATGCCCTCCATCAGCGCCTCGAGCGCCTGCTCGTTTGACTCCAGATCAGGAGCGAAGCCGCCCTCGTCCCCGACCGCCGTGGACAGCCCGTGCTCGTGCAAGGTGGCCTTGAGATGGTGAAAGACCTCAGACCCCATTCGGAGAGCCTCAGAGAAGCTCCGCGCGCCGACCGGGACGATCATGAACTCTTGGAAATCGATGCGGTTGTCGGCGTGCGCACCGCCGTTGAGCACGTTCATCATCGGGACCGGCAGCACGTGGGCGGTCTCGCCCCCCAGGTAGCGCCAGAGCGGCTGCCGCTCCTCGGCCGCCGAGGCATGGGCGACGGCCAGCGATACCGCCAGCAGCGCGTTGGCGCCCAGGCGCGACTTGTTGGGGGTGCCGTCGAGGGTGATCAGCATCCGGTCCAGCGCCGCCTGGCTGGCGGCGTCCTGGCCGCGGATCGCGGTGGCGATCTCCCCGTTGACGTTGTCGACCGCCTTCAGTACCCCTTTGCCCATCCAGTCGGGCCCGCCGTCACGCAGCTCGGTGGCCTCGAATTCGCCGGTCGAAGCTCCCGAGGGCACCGCCGCCCGGCTCCACGCTCCGGACTCCAGGCTGAGCTCGACCTCGACCGTCGGGTTGCCGCGGCTGTCCAGAATCTGGCGGGCGTGCACGTGCTCGATGTGACTCATGTCGGTTCCGGGTCTCCTTCGGTCAGCCGGGCGCGAGCGTAATACCGCAGCTGCTGCTCGGCCGGGAGATCGTCCCAACTTGCGCCTTCGGATGTCGCCAGCTTTGCTGCGTGCACAACACGCGAGCGAAACCGCTCGGAGGCCGAGCGCAGGGCGAGCTCCGGATCGAGCTTGAGCTTGCGGGCCACGTTGACGGCCGCAAAGAGCACGTCGCCGAGCTCGTGGAAGCGCTCGTCGGGGTTGGGTGCCGCCTCGAGCTCGGCCAGCTCGTCGCGCACGGATTGGAGCGGACCCTCGACGCCGGGGAAATCAAATCCCGACGACGCCGCGCGCCGCTGGACCTTGCGGGCGTGCAGCAGCGCGGGCAGGTTTTCCGGTACTTCGCCGAACAGACCCGCCTCGCGCCCGGGCTCCTCGCGCTTGATCGCGTCCCAGTTGCGCAGGACCTCCCCGGCATCGGCGACCTCGGTCTCCCCGAACACGTGGGGATGGCGGCGGATCAGCTTCTCGGTGACCTGCTCGGCGACCGCTTTCAGCGAGCCGGCTCCGCGCTCCTCGAGCAGCAGGGAGAGGAAGTGAACCTGGAAGAGGACATCGCCGAGCTCGTCCTGGAGCTTGGCGTCGTCGCGGCGGTGGGCGGCGTCGGCGAGCTCATACGCCTCCTCGACGGTATGCGGGACGATCGTGCGCTCGTCCTGCTCGCGATCCCACGGGCACTCACTCCGCAGCCGGCGGGTGATGCTGTCCAGACGCTCGATGGACTCAGCAGCGCCGGTCGCCGGGCCGGCCTCCGTCCGGGAGGGCCCGGTCTCCACTAGGGCGCCGGAGTGGGCGCGCCCGAGCTGCCGGCGGGAGGCGCGCTGCCCGCGCCCGAACTACCGGCGGGAGGCGCGCTGCCGGCGCCACCCGCGCTGCCGGCCGCGCCCCGGGGCGGGGTCTTTGGCGCCTTGTAGCCGGGGCAGTCAGCCATCACGTACAGCGACCGGCACGAGGTCTTGGTGAACCAGTTCTTCTTGGCGTGGGCGTTGACGGCCGCCTGCGCGGCGGTCTGCAGCTGGCTGGTCAGCGTCTGGCGGATCAGGGCGGTGGACTGGGCCAGGGTGCGTGTCTTGGCCGGGGTGATCTTGGTCACCTCGAGCACGTAGTAGCCGAACTGACCCTTGATCGGACCGACGATCTTGTTCGTCGCGATGCTGAAGGCGGCGTTGGAGAGGGCCGCGTCCTGCTGGCCCTTGGAAACGTTGGCGAGCACGCCGCCCTTGTTCTTGGTGGTCGGATCAAGCGAGTCGCGCTTGGCCACCTTGGCCCAGCTCGTGCCGTGCTTGAGCGCGGCCAGGGCGGCCTTGGCCTTGGCCGGCGTCTTGGTCAGGACGATCTTCATGCTCCGCAGCTCCGGGCTGCCGAACTGCGTCTGATGGCTCTGGTAGTACGCCGCGATCTGAGCGTCGGAGACCGTGGTCGGGTGCTTGGTCAGCAACTTGGTGAAGACCTGCTGGACCCGGACGCGGTACGTGACATCGCCCAGCGTCTGGCCGGTCGACGTCAGGAAGGTGTTGAACTGGGCGGGGGTCGAGAACTGGCCCTTCTTGGCCGTGGCGAGCGCCGTCTGAACCTGGGCATCGGTGACCTTGATCCCGGCCTTGTGCGCGTCGGCCTGATACCAGTACGCCTTGATCAGGAAGTCCATGACCTGCGAGGACAGCGAGGTGAAGAGCTGCTTGCAGTCTGTGCGCAGCTGCTTGTCGCTGGTCTTCTTG
>JBOGYN010000730.1:0-5074 GCA_050696855.1 Solirubrobacteraceae bacterium
CGCGAGGCCTACGCCGCGATCGGCGAGTTGCGCGGGACGCTCGAGTCGCTTCGCCAGCGCCACGAGCCGCCACCGGCCCCGGCGCCCGCACCACCCGTTTCACCGGCCCCTGCGCCTCCGCCGGCTCCGGAGGCCGGGTCTCCTCCGGAGGCGCCTCTGACCCCGGAGGCGCTGTCTCCCCCGGAGGCCCCTCCGGGGGCGGCGCCTCCCGCGCCGGTACCTCCGCCGCCCGGGACCTCGACGGCTCGGACGTCCCGGGCTCGGACCGCCCCGCCCCGGACCTACACACCGGGGACGTCCACGGCCCAGATTGGCGCTCGGGTGATTCCCCCAGAACCGGTCGACCGGCCGGCTCGCCCTCCCGAGGCGAGGGTCGAGCCCGAGCGCCCGGTTGAGCCCGAGCGTGCGGTCGAGCCCGAGCGTGCGGCTGAGCCCGAGCATGCGGTCGAGCCCGAGCGTGCGGCTGAGCCCGAGCGTGCGGCTGAGCCCGAGCGTCTCAACGAGGCGCTGGCCCGGCTTCGGGAACGGATCCCATCTCATGAAGGCGATTCGGCCGTGGACTGGCCCGCAGACAACCCGCCTGACGCGGTCCCGATCACCGACACCGGCCGAGCCTGGCTCGCGCCGGTTTTCCGCAAGCTCGCACGCTCTGACCCCGACCGCGCCGGGCGGCTGCTGGTGGACCTTCTTCCCGCTCAGCACGCTCTTTATGACGAAGCCATCTCCTATGACCTCGTGCTCGGACCCGCGCACTCGATCCGGGTCACACCCGCCTATGGCGCCGCGGCGATCCGGCGCGGCAGCTCTCCCCGCGTGCCCGGGGAGGTCGACTTCCAGGTCTTCGGGGGCCATGCTCCCCTGGCCCGGATGGTCGTCGCGGGTCGGTTCCGACGCCGCTTCGGACGGCGCGTCGCTCGCGTGCAGGGCCGGCGGGCGGGCGTAGCCGCGCTGGAAGCCCTGGTCGGCCTCCACGTCGATCTGGCCTCACTGCTCGGACTCGGCGTCCAGTTTGAGCCGCGGACGGCGATGGTGCTCATCGCCGCGCTGATCGAGCCAGGCCAGACGGTCAAGCAGCGGTTCGCGCTCGCTTACGCGCCGACCGGTGAGGACGAGCTGTTCCTGGTCGTCGCCGACGGTGCGCGAGTGGAAGTCACCGGCGTGCGCCCGGCGGGCGAGATCGCGATCACGATCGCCGGCCCGGTGGGGTCGTTGGAGCGAGTTGTGGCGGGCGAGCGTCCGCCTGATTCGACCGTGACCGGCGACGAACGGCCGCTGGCCCTGCTCCGCAAATGGGTCAACCACGCACAGAGCGGCTGAAACCTCGCGGCCCCGGCCGCGAGGCGCCACGGCGTCCGCGCCGGGTCCTATTCTCGGAGGTGATGGTGCTCGCCCCGCTTCTGCCGGCGGCGAGCGTCCCTCGTGCCGGGTCACCGCCCGTGCTCGAGGTGAGAACGACACCCCCCGATGACCCCGAACTGCGCCCATCTTCACGTCCACTCCGAGTACTCGCTACTCGATGGGGCGTGCAAGATCGACGCCCTGGCCGCCCGGGCCGCCTCGTTTGATCAGCCGGCTCTCGGACTGACCGACCACGGCGTCATGAACGGCTCGGTCGAGTTGTTCACGGCCTGTCGCAAGCACGGGATCAAGCCGATCGTCGGCTGCGAGATCTACGTCGTCGAGGACCACACCCGCCGGGGTCCCGGTCGCTTCGAGCGCTTTCATCTCACCCTGCTGGCCGAGAACGCCACCGGCTACCGCAACCTGGTCAAGCTCTCCTCGGCCGGCTTCCTGGAGGGCTATCAGCGGGGCAAGCCGGGCGTCGACCTGGAGCAGCTCGCCGCCCACGGCGAGGGCATCATCGCCCTCAGCGGCTGTCTGGCCTCGCAGTTCTGCCAGCACCTGATCGAGGGTCGGCCCGACGGCGCCCGTGCCCATGCCCACGACCTGATGGGGGCCTTTGGCGCCGACAACGTGTACTTCGAGGTCCAGAAGAACGGCCTCGCGGTGCAGGACCAGTGCAACGAGGAGATCGTCCGGATCGCCCGGGAGCTGGGCCGGCCGCTGGTCGGCACCGGTGACGTTCACTACCTGCGTCGCGAGGACTATCACCATCACGCCGCGCTGCTCTGCGTGCAGACCAAGTCAACGCTCTCCGAGCCCAAGATCAGCTTCGAGACCAACGAGTTCTACCTGCGCTCAAGCGACGAGATGGCCGATTCGTTCGCCGAGTGGCCCGAGGCGATCGCCTCCACGGTCGAGATCGCCGAGCGTTGCAACGTCGAGCTCGAGCTCGACCGCCAGCTGATCCCGAGCTACCCCACCCCCGACGGAGCCGGCGAGCGCGAGTACCTGCGCGAGCTGGTGACGGCAGGACTGCGGCACCGCTACGGGGACCCGATCCCGGCCGAAGCGCTGAAGCGCGCCGACTACGAGCTCGGGGTGATCGACCGGATGGGCTTCAACGCCTACTTCCTGATCGTCTGGGACTTTGTCAAGTACGCCAAGGACTCCGGGATCGCGGTGGGGCCGGGGCGCGGCTCGGCGGCCGGCTCGATCGTCGCCTACTCGCTGACCATCACCGACGTCGATCCGCTGCGCTACGACCTGCTGTTCGAGCGCTTCCTCAATCCTGAGCGCGTGTCGATGCCGGATATCGACATCGACTTCTCGGTCCGCGGCCGCGAGCGCGTGATCCGCTACGTGACCGACAAATACGGCAAGGAGTCGGTCGCCCAGATCGTCACCTTCGGCAAGATGTTCCCGCGGGCGGCCACCCGCGACGCGGCCCGCGTGCTCGGCCACGATTACGGCGCCGGTGACCGGCTGGCCAAGCTGATCCCCGATCCGATCATGGGCCGGGCACCGAGCTTCGAGGAGTGCCTGAGGCCGGGTCAGCCCCTGCGCATGGAGGTCGACCGCGACGGCACCGCCAAGCAGATCGTCGAGGTCGCCCAGGGCCTCGAGGGGATTGTGCGCAACTCCTCGATCCACGCCGCCGCGGTCGTGATCGCCGACCGGCCGCTGACCGACATCGTGCCCCTGCAGATCGCCGACGCGGGGGTGGACGAGAACGGCGAGCGCGTGTTCCGGACCGTCACCCAGTTCTCGATGAAACCCGTCGAGCAGTTGGGCCTGCTCAAGATGGACTTCCTGGGCCTGCGCAACCTCGACGTGATCGAGGACGCGCTGGACATCATCGAACGCTCCAGCGGCGAACGGCCCGACATGACGACGCTCCCGCTCGATGACGCGCGGACGTACGAGATGATGGCTCGCGGCGATTCCGTCGGCGTGTTCCAGTTCGAGTCCGAGGGAATGCGCGAGACGCTCAAGAAGGTCCGCCCGACCGAATTGGAGCATCTGATCGCCCTCAACGCGCTCTACCGACCGGGGCCGATGGAGAACATCCCCACCTACACCCGGGGCAAGCACAGCCCCGAGACCCTCTCCTACGCCGATGAGCGCCTGCGACCGATCCTCGAGTCGACCAACGGCGTGATCGTCTACCAGGAGCAGGCGATGCAGATCGCCAAGGAGATCGCCGGGTTCAGCGGCGCCAAGGCCGACGACCTGCGAAAGGCCATCGGCAAGAAGAACCGTGAGGCGATGGCCAAGCTCCGGCCCGAGTTCTTCGCCGGCTGCCGCGCCTCGGGCACTGCCGAGCAGGTGATCGAGCTGCTGTGGACGACCAACGAGCGGTCAGCTGACTACTCGTTTAACAAATCGCATTCTGCCTGTTACGCGCTGATCGCTTACCGCACCGCCTGGCTGAAGGCCAACTATCCGGCCGAGTTCATGGCCGCCTTGATCTCCTCGGTGATGGACACCAAGGACAAGGTGCCGTTCTTCGTCGCCCAGGCCGAGCAGATGGGGATCTCCATCCTGCCCCCGGATGTCAATTTGTCCGACCACGAGTTCGTGGTCGTGGACGGCAACATCCGCTTTGGTCTCGACGCGGTCAAGGGCGTCGGCTACGCCGCGGTGGAGGCGATCAAGCGCGCCCGCGAGGAATCCGATCCCGCCCACCCAACCTCCCGCCGCCCGTTCACATCGCTGTTCGACTTCTGTGAGCGGATCGACAACCGGGCCGTGAACAAGAAGTCGATCGAGGCGCTGATCAAATGCGGCGCCTTCGGTTCCACCGGCGCGCCTCGCAAGGGAATGCTGGCCGTGCTCGAGTCCGCTCAGGCGGCGGGCCAGAAAGCCCAGCAGGACGCCCTCATCGGCCAGGGCTCGATCTTCGATCTGGATCCGGCTCCCGAGAGCTCGAGCGCCTCGGCCGCTTTCGCCGCCCCCAGCCATGCGCCAATCCCCGGCGAGGAGTTCAGTCGCAGCGAGCTGCTGGCGGCCGAGAAGGAATCGATCGGGCTGTTCATCTCCGCCCATCCCCTCAAGGACGTCGGCCCGGCGTTGCGGGCGCGCGCGGACAGCTCCCTCGCCGAGCTCGCCGTCCGCCGCGACGGTGACTGGGTGACGATCGGGGGGATGGTCACCCAGGCCAAGCGGATCAAGACCAAGAAGGGCGACTGGATGATGTTCGCCACGCTCTACGACCTCGAGTCGTCGGTCGAGATCATCGTCTTCGGCAAGGCTCTGGCGGCCGGCGAGGATGCCCTGGCCACCGATTCGATCGTCCTCATCCGCGGCAAGGTCGACCACAAGGATCGCGACAAGACCTGCATCATCGCCCAGCAGGTGGAGCGCTTCGAGCCCAGCCAGGAGGAGGTCCAAGCTGCCCAGGAGCAGGCTGCCAAGCCGCTCGTCCGCGTCACCGCCCTGCGCCTGCGCCTCGACGCAACCGCCCTGCCGGCCACCGCCCTGGGCGAGCTCAAGGACCTGCTGACCGGCTTCCCGGGCGAATCCGACGTGGTCATCGAGCTGGCCACCACGGGTGGCCGGCGGCGGTTGAAGCTCGGCCCGAGCTTCCGCGTGCGACGCAGCGCCAGTCTGCACGCCGAGCTGGACCACCTGCTCGGTTCGGCGCTGCTCGAGGGCGCGGCCCCGCCCGCGGCCGCGGCCGGCGTCGCCTGAAGCGGACGTCCCCGGGGGCGACCCGGGCCCGGCCGCGGCC
>JBOGYN010000731.1:0-1549 GCA_050696855.1 Solirubrobacteraceae bacterium
GCGGCCGCGTCGGTCACGAGGTGGGCACGATAGGTGCGAGCATCGGTCATCGCGATGACACGCGGTCTCTCAGCCGGAACCCCGGCGGCGACCGCTGCACGTCCTCGCCGCCGGGAACGATGTCTGCCTACCGGCACAGCTGCCCACCTCCTCGATCGGGGCGCCCCTCACCACCGCCTGGCAGCAGGCAGGTGAGGGGCTCAGCGTCAGGCCTCTCCCGGCACACTCGCTCCTGGCGCGAACCGGGGAGTGGCAGTATTATGCACATACTGCAGCCGTATAATGCAAGCGCGGGATTGACTATACCCGGGAGACCCGGAACACTCGCTCCCAACTGGGAGCGGCCGCGGACGAGAGGGAAACCGATGATCAAGGTCTTGCGCGACCTGTCCTGCCCCAACACGTTGGACTGCAACAAGATCTACGGGCTGGAAGATGGGAGGCGGGCTGTGCGAGGTGACAAACCGGACGCCGCCCTTTTGGCCGAGATGGGTCCCCTGCCTGATCACGAGGGCGTGGTGATCGTGGAGGCCGAGTTGCTTCCGGAGCTTCGCGAGGTCCTCACTCTTGACCAACTCGGCGAGTTCGTGGCGAAGCACCACACCCGGGACCTCTTCCGGCTGGAGACGTTGCCGTTCTACAACGCAGTCTCAGACGATGACGACTTCGGCCGGTACCTACGAGGTGAGCCCGCACCTAGCGCTGAAGCCAAGCAGCCATGGCTGGACCGGATTCGGGCGGATGTCGCCGCAGGCAGGGCCTGGCGCCGTATTCACGCCGTCACGCACCCGCTGGCGGACTACGTCCGCTACGAGTGCGAGTGGGGCTATGTGCCGAACAGCGCGGCTGGCGAGCAAGTCCGCATCGCAGAATTGACTTCGGCGCTTGCTCAGGTCGGTGACTTTTTTGTGCTCGACGGGGAGCATGTCATCCGTTCCCATTACGACGAGACATGTAAGTTTGTCGGTGCGGAGGTCCTGAGTGATCCCTACAGCGCCGCGCCGTTGGTGGCACTTGCCGAGTTGCTGTGGAACCAGGCGACCGACTTCGCCATCTGGTGGGACGCGCACCCGGGTTACCACCGCGATACCCGGGTGGCATGATCGCGTGCCGCGGGGGAGGTCCCGACCGATTGCGCACGGCGAGATAGCCAAGCTGCTGCGGAAAATTCGTGACGATGCTGGAGTGACTTCAGGTATCGAAGCGGGACGCCGAGCAGGCTTTTCCCAGGCCAAGGTCTCTCGTATGGAGGCAGGTCGGCTCGTTCCTACTCCTGAGGACGCCGACCACTACGCCCGTGCGTTGGGTGCTTCCACTGCGGTTCGGCGTCAGCTCGTGGCGATGGCACGCGACCTCCACGAGCAACACCGGGCGTCGGCGCCAGCGCGGGTGTCTATCAGTCGCTCCGCGGCATCACACGAGCAACGAGTGCGCCGTAATGAGGCGCGATCGACCTACATCTCGGTGTTCCACCCGATCGTGATTCCCGGCCTGCTCCAAACCGAGGAGTACATCCGCGCAATCTTCGCCTCCGGCGCCCTTTCCGAGG
>JBOGYN010000732.1:0-5486 GCA_050696855.1 Solirubrobacteraceae bacterium
TCTCGATCCGGCCATGGTCGAGCAGGGCCTCGATCGTCTCGCGGGGCATCGTATTGACCGTCTCGGGCCCGACCAACGCCTCGACGTACATCAGATCGGGGTAGTCGGGGTTCTTGGTAGAGGTCGACGCCCACAGGCACCGCTGGGGCGAGGCGCCAGCCGCCTCGAGCTCGGCCCATTCCTCGCCGGAGAAGATCTCCTGGTAGCTCTGGTAGGCGAGCTTGGCGTTGGCGATCGCGAGTTTCCCGCGCAGCTCGTCATGGCCACCGATCTCCTCGAGCCGGCGGTCGCATTCGGTATCGACCCGCGAGACGAAGAAGGACGCCACCGAGGCCACCGAGGCCAAGTCACCGCCGTCCTCGCGCAGGCGCCGCAGCCCCTTCAGGTAGGCGTGAGCGGCGGCGCGGTGTCGCTCCAGCGAGAACAGCAGCGTGACGTTGACCGGGATCCCGGCAGCGATCGTCTCTTCGATCGCGGTCAGGCCGGCCTTGGTCCCGGGGATCTTCACGAACAGGTTGGCGCGATCGATCATGTCCCGCAGCCGCCGTGCCTCGGCGGCAGTCCCCTCCGCGTCCTGCGCCAGGTTGGGATCCACCTCGAGTGAGACCCAGCCGTCGCGGGTGCGCTCACCCCGGTCAAACGCCGGCCGCAGCAGGTCGCAGGCACCGCGGATGTCCTCGCGCGCCAACTGCAGGAAGACCTCCTTCGGGTTCTCTTCGGAAGCGAGAACCTCGCGCAGCTGCTCGTCATAGGCGTCACCGTCGGCGATCGCGCCCTGGAAGATGGTCGGGTTGGAGGTGATGCCGACTATGCCCTGGGCGATCAGCCCTTCGAGATCACCATCCTCGACGAACCGGCGCGACAGGTAATCGATCCATGGGCTCTGGCCGTGATCGGCGAGGGCATCGAGCGGGGTTGACATATCGGCTCCTAAAATTGACTTGTCCTGACGTTACCCCGGTTGGCGAGCCGCATATCGCGAACGGCCGCGAGCGGGGCCACCGATCACTCGGTCGGCGCCCTCCCGGAGTGCTCGCGCTCCCGACGAACGAGCGGCAGCCCGAACCAGAGGACGATGATCGTGACCAACGCGACCGCGCCGACGACAGCCGGGGCCACTCCACCGAGGACAACATCGGAGACCAGCAGCAGGATCCCGGTGAAACTAAGGGCGAGGAAGATCATGGCGGCGATCGCCAGCCGGTTGGCGACCCGGACCAGGTAGCGCTTCTCGTGATGACGGAAGAGGATGCGGTGATGGATCGACGGTGACATCAACAGGACGGCCGAGATCGCGACGCACAGCAGGGTGACGAAGTAATCCGTGCGCTCAAACGACGAGACGCGCCGAAAGCCAGTATTGAAGGGCACGATGAGCAGGAAGCCGAACATGACCTGAATCCCCGTGGCCACGACCCGGAGTTCGTTAAGCAACTCGATCGTGTTGCGGTCGAGCTTCTGCGCCTCGGTTTCCCCGCGCTGGTCGGTGTCCGGCGCCGGCTGATCGCTCATCCTGCCTCCCCTTTCTTCGAAGCTCGGGTGGTCGGCTGATCAGGGGCCAGCGTAGATGCTCGACACTCGGGCTTTACCGGCACCTGCTAGACGTTCATCCGCGATGCCTCAACCTCGAACCCTGCGTCCGCGACGGCGCCGAGCCTCGGCCAGCATGCGCGCCACGGGCGGCAGCCTTGTCCGCACGCTCGAACATCCCGCCGACCGGAGCGACGAACAGCGGGGTCTGTTTGACCGGTTCTCCGAGCGGGCCTCGTTCCTGGCCAGCTCTCCGCTGTTCTTTCTGATCTGCGCCGTGCTCGTGCTCGCCTGGGTGGCGGGACTGATCCTCGGAGCCAGCGACCGCCTCGAGGCCTCCGCGGCCGGCCTGATGTCGGGTCTCACCCTGATCCTGGTGGCGGTGCTCAAGAACTCCGAGCTGCGCGCCGAGCGCGCCCTGCAGACCAAGCTCGATGCCATCGCCAGCTCCCTGCTCGAAGACCGGCGCGGCCATCGCGGCGACGCGGAGGCTCAGCTCGAGGAGTCGATCGGGGTTCACGAGGAGATCTGAGGAACCCAACGGAACCCGCTTCTTCCGCTGTTCCTAGGTAGCACCCGCTGGCCCCGAACCCTTATCGGCCCGGGCCAGCTGCTCAATCGTCGCCCCCGATTTGACCGATTGCGGCTGCGTGCTTTCCGGGCGTCGGCGGGCGTCGGCCGCCTCGTCACGACGCTTGATCATCAGCCACTGAGGCTTGTCACCGGCCCGCGTGCGTTGCAACGTCCAGCCCCCGGTCAGCTTCTCCCCCTCCAGCCAGATCTTCACATGGCCGGCGGCGATCATCTCGGCGGCGCCCCGGTCAGGATCGAGGCTGCGATACCGCCCCCAGTCCCAGATGATCACCGCCCCGGCTCCGTAGCCATCCTCGTGCACCCCCTCGAAGTCGAAGTAGTCCAGAGCATGGTCCTCGACCTGCACGGCCAATCTCTTCTGGCGCGGATCCAGCGATGGGCCCTTGGGCACCGCCCACGACTTCAGAACCCCGTCGACCTCGAGGCGGAAGTCGTAGTGCAGGGTGGAGGCAGCGTGCTTCTGAATGACGAACCGCGGCGGCCGGGGCCGGGACACGCCGACTAGGCCTCCCGCGAAGCGGGCTCGTCATCCCCGGGCGCGGGCGGTAGCACCGGCGCGGTGCGCGTGGCCAAGGTGGCGATCGCCATCACGAGCACGTCCTCGGCCACGCCGAGCAGCGGCTCCGGGATGCCGGCGGCCTGACCGGCGCTGGCCCGGGCGCGTTGGCTGATAACGGCCGCGCCCACCGCGCCCACCGCGCTCACGGCGCCCAGCGCGGCCCCGAACGGACCCGCTTGGGTCAGGCCGAGCACGGCTCCGCTGAGCAGCCGTCCCGCGAGCGCCGGCGCCGCCGTCCGCGCTGGGACCGCCGCGTGCTTGTCGGCCGCCAGCTCACCGGCGCCGAGGATCAGTATCGCCGCCCGAACCCGTCCGCGGCCCCAGCGGCCGCGCAGGGCCAGGACCGCCCAGGGGGCGAAGGTTCTCACCCCACACAGCGAGCCGAGCACGCCCGCGCGGGCCAGCGAAAGGGGATCGGAGCGGCCGATAATGGGTGGGGGCTACCCGCATCTGCCCTCCTCCAGCGCTTGCCCGCTCCCCATCTCCTGGCCGACCCCATCGCTCGGCGGCCGCCGCTGCCATCAGATCCGGGATGCGCTGCCAAGCAGGTGCGGAATCGCGGGCTGTTCCCAGTTCGGCTTGATGCGCTGCTCGCTGTGGACGGCAAAACCGCACTCGCGGATCAGCGCGCCGGTGTCACGAGCGAGATGGCAGCCCCCGGCCACGCGCGGCCAGACGGTGGCATCGAGGGCTCGCTGGACCCAGGCGGCCGAGCGTTGGTGGGCGATGACGTGCTCCAGGTACCTCAGTCCCCCCTCGGGGCGCAGGATCCGGTGGGCTTCGGCCAGCGCGGCCCGAGGATCGGCGACCGAGCAGAGCGCCAGCGAAAAGACCACGTGGTCAAAGGTCGCCGCGGCGAACGGCAGCTGGTCGGCGACCGCGTCGACCACGAGCACCGAGACCGGCGCCTTCAGGGCGGCCCCGAGGGCGAGCTTGCGCAGGTGGGATTCCGGCTCGACCGCGGTCACCTCATCCACCGTCACTGGGTAGTGGGCGAAGTTCAGGCCGTTGCCGGCGCCGATCTCGAGCACTCGCCCGGAGAGGCCGGCCAGGAGTTCGTCGCGGCGCTCGGCCAGCCCTCGTGTCTCGGCGCCGGGGCTCAGGCGAGCGTAGGCCCGCGCGAACAGGGGGTGACGGATCTGATCGCGGGCGGACGCCACCGAGAGCTCCGCTAGCGCTGCCTGATCGGGCGGCCGAGCATCCAGCGAGAATAAACCGGGTCGTCTCGCCGCGCCGGCCGCGTGAGCCCCGACATCTGGCAGACTCGCGGCCATGGCCTCGGAGGTGTTCCGCCCAGGGCTCCTCGAGGGGCAGGTCGCGGTCGTGACCGGAGGCGGCTCGGGCTTGGGCCGGGCCATCGCACTCGAGCTGGCCGACCTCGGCGCGCAGGTCCAGGTCTGCGGGCGTCGCCTGGAACCACTGCTCCAGACCGCCGACGCGTCACCCCAGGGACGCATCGAGGCGGCGGCGTGCGACATCCGCGAGGAGGACCAGGTCAGCGCGCTGATCGACGGCGTGGTCGCGCGCCACGGCCGGATCGACCTCTTGGTCAACAATGCCGGCGGCCAATTCCTGTCCGCGGCCGAGGACATCACCCCCAAGGGCTTTCGGACGGTCCAGCGGCTCAACGTCGAGGGGACCTGGCTGATGACCCACGCCGTGGCCACCAAGGCGATGATCCCCGCCGGCGCGGGCAAGATCCTCAGCATCACGATCTCGCCTCACCACGGGCTGCCGGGAATGGCGCACTCCTCGGCCGCGCGGGCGGCAGTGGAGAACCTGATGCGCGTGCTCTCGATCGAGTGGTCACGTTACGGGATCAAGCTCAACGCGATCGCCGCCGGTCAGTTCGGGACCGACACGCTGTACACCAAGTACCCCCAGCCGATCGTCGACTCCCTGGCTGGCACGATCCCACTGGGACGGTTGGGCAAGCCGGAGGAGATCGCCTGGCTGGTGGCGTGGCTCGCTTCCCCCGCGGGCGACTTCACTTCCGGGGCGATCCTGACCATGGACGGCGCCCGCGACAACTGGCACGGTCCGTGGCCCCCGGCCTTCGCGGCTGAGGAGGGCGGCCGGCCGCTTGCCGAGGCGCGCCGGCCGGCTGCGGCACCCGAGGAGCCGGCGTCGTGAACGGCCCCGTCGGCCCCGGGGGTGTCTTGGCCCCCGTGGGCACCCGCGGCTGAGCGGGCGGCTCGCAGTGCCCTGGTCAGCGTCGCCACCCCGGAGCCAGGCGGCGCTGCTGGTGGTGGGCGGATTCGCGGTGGCGCTCGGCCTCGCGGGCTGTGGTGGCGGCTCCGCCGCTTCCCCTGGACACGGAGAACCGGCACCCAAGGCGGCGGGATTCGAACCCCGCGGGCATCCGAGCTATCGCTGGCTCGTGCGCGCGGGCGGACCGCCCCAGTCGATCCGCGCGGAGAACCGGCAGCCGGGAACCCGGGGCTGGCGGCTGCCCGGTCCCGGGGCCGACATCGGCGGGCGCTCCCGAGGAGCGGTGACCGGCTACGTGGCCCGGCCTTCGGTGCTGCCGGGCCAGGTCGAGCGAATCTACGTCAGTGCCACGGGAGCGCGACGGGTGAGGATCACCGTGTTCCGGATCGGCTGGTATCGCGGCCGGGGCGGCCGCGCGGTGCTCCAGACCGGGTGGTTGCGCGTTGTATCCCAGCCCGGCTGCCGGCACAGCTTCACGTCGGGTCTGACCCGATGTGACTGGCGCCCGACGCTGAGCTTCGTGGTCCCGTCGGCGCTCGCCAGCGGCGTCTACATCGCCAAGCTGAGCACGTCAGCCGCGGCTCGCGACTGC
>JBOGYN010000733.1:0-3951 GCA_050696855.1 Solirubrobacteraceae bacterium
AGACACTGGTGCACGCGGTCAGACGCTTTGACGAAAGTGAGATAGATGCCGTGATCGGGAGCAAGCGCCATCCCGACAGCCAGGTTGAGTATCCGCGGATCCGCCGCGTGTATTCGTGGGGCTTTCAAGTCCTCGTGCGCCTGCTGTTCCGGATCAACGTCCGCGACACGCAGGTCGGCGCAAAGGTGTTCCGGCGGGAACTGCTGGAGACGGTGGCGCCGCTGCTCCTGGTCAAGCGGTATGCCTTCGATCTCGAGGTGCTCGCCGTCGGAGCCGAATTCGGCTTTGACCGGATCGAGGAAGCCCCGATCGTCCTTAGCTATGCGTTCCTCGGGACAGGCATCAACCGTGCGGCGGTCTGGAACATGTTCGTCGACACGCTCGCGATCGCATACCGCATTCACATCCGTCACTGGTACGTACGGCGCTTTGCCTCCCGGCAACGCTCGCGCGTCGACGAATTGCATGATGCGCGTGACCTCGAGCCCGGCGCAACCGCCTACTGAGACCACCCGGCCCGGTCCAACTGCGCCGGCCTACGGATGCTGCGCACCGTCCCAGTGGCGTATACGAGCAGCGTGATCATGCACGCGGGCAGATGGAACAGCCAGGCAACGTCCGGGACTCGGCGGTATCCACGGTACACTTGCGTGAGCAGCGGCAGCACCAGGACCGTCGACAACACGAAGCTCAGCACGGCCATACGCTGGCGCGTGGTCCAGGGGTAAGTGCGCATCCCCTGGCTGCGAAAGAAGAAGTAGTCATCGGTTCTTCGGCGTGTTTTGCGATAGAAGCGCGAGACCGAATCGCAGAAATAGTGCCGAATGGGCACGTCGACCCGCGCGATCGTGTCCAGGCCGGCCGCCACCAAGTCGTGGACGGCATCGATGTCAAACAGGTAATCACCAAGTTGCAGCCGCTCGTAGGCGCTGCGGCGCACGAGGTAACCGTTCGCTCCCATCGTGGGCACCGCCCCTGCCGTGAGCGTGACACGCTCCCAGCCATCGCGAAACTCGCTGGTCACCGGGTACCCCGTCCAGCGCTGCTGAAGCTCCGACCACCGATCAAAATTTCCAATAAACAGTGACATCGGGTCATTTATCCCGGTGAGAGCCTGGTAGCGGTTGATGAAGTGATCCTCACGTCGGTAGTCCCATCGCAGACACTCCGACGACACGATGGTCGGGTCTTCGAGGAGTGGCTGCACCATCCGCTGCAGCCAGTCACTGCCGACCAGCACGTTGTCGGAATCGATCATCAGGATCAGTTCGCGATCTGCGTGGTGAATGCCCTGTGCCTTCCCCGCCTCCCCGGTCTTCAGGCGGTTGTGGAGGATGTGCTCCGCCCCGTAGCGACGAGCAATCTCGTGCGTCGCGTCGTCTGATCCGCCGTCGACGATGATCACCTCCAGCAGCTCACCCGGGTAATCCTGGTCACGGATCGATTGCAGGCATTCCGCGAGATACTTCGCAGAGTTGAGGGTGGGAATCACCACACTCACCCCTGGCAAGACTCCTGCGCTCACCGACTACGCGCCTCCGCGACCGAGCAGGCCGCGCAGAAAGTACCAACCGTATGCTCCGTGACCGGCCGTTAGTGCCGCCGGCAACGCGAGCGCCTCGCCCAGCCGAGCTCCATCGGACCATGCCGTCAGGCTGATCGCGCTCCACGCAAGCACAGTGGACGACGCAACCGGTCGCAGGTACCCCAAGCGCCAAGCAGCGAACCAAGCCAGCGGAATCGCGATCAACGCCGCCGAAGGCGCGAAGTAGATCGGAAGGCGCGACGTCCCCGGGTGCAGCCTGACGAACGAGCCTCGCCGGCGCCCGACATTCCCTGTCTGTCGCATCAAGGGACGGAACACCGGCCGGCGATGATGGAACACGATCACGTCCGGGTCGTAAACGATGCGGTGTCCAGCGTCGCGTAGCGCCAGGCACAGCTTGGTGTCCTCGCCACCGTAGTACGACGACGCCCAGCCGCCCACCGACCTGAGGGCTTGCGTACGAACGAAGAAGTTGTAAGCCGGCCAGTCTTCGACGGTCCGGCCGGGCGCGAGCGACACGAACCGGTGGCGCAGGCCGCCGGACCCGAACCGCGACTCGTAGAACGCCCCGGCGAGGCGCCGTGAGAACGACGACCCCGGCGGCGTGATGCCCGGCCCACCCAGCGCCTGCAGCCCCGAATCGGCAGCGAAGCGGTCTAGGGCCACGTCGAGCCAGTCCGGCGCCGGATAGGCGTCGTCGTCGATGAATGCGCAGATCGGGGCGATTACGGTCTCGAGCGCGAGGTCACGTTTCTCGGCCGGCGAGGTATCCGTAGGTGAGCCGGTTTCCAGCACGCGCACGCCCTCGGGGAGATTAGTGGGGCATCGGTCGCAGACCACCATAATCTCAGCGCGCGGATCCGCCAGCGCCCGCAGGACGTCGAGGCACTCCCTCGCTTCGGGCGTCATGCGGTGCAGCGCGATGATCACGGCGACCTCGATCACCGCGCAGAGGATAGGCGAGGGCACCACTGCCCGGCCGGCTACGAAGAGCGGGCAGGCAACCGCTCGGCCAAGAGGGTGCGGATGGCTTCGAGATGCTGCGGATTGCTGACGGCCACGAGGTTCCTGTTCCCGTCATGGGCGGCGAGCTCGAGTAGCTGACTCTGGGTAATCTGCTCGACCGTCCCGCGCGGCTCGTCGATCACGAAGACCCGCTCATAGGCGTCGAAGACGAGTCCAATCATTGCTTCCGGGGAAAACCCCGCCGCCCCGAGACTCCTGGGCACAAACTCCACAAATAGGGTCGGGCGCCGGGACTCGATGAGGCGTGCGGCGCCCTTCAAGGCGTGACCGTCGAAGCCCTCGATGTCGATCTTGAGCACGTCGACCGGCTGATCGCCCACGGCGGCGTCCAAGGTGGTCACATCGACCTCGATCTGGGACTTGCTATCGGCACTGACCGAGGAGAGCGAGTGGGTGCCGATGCTGTCAGCGAGGAAGATCGGCTGGCGAGCGGCCGCATCACTCACTGCCTTGCCCACGATCTCGACTCGGGAGCTCACGCCGTTGCGCTCGACGTTGCGCTCCAGGTAGTCGAGATTTGCCGGTACGGGCTCAAAAGTCACGACCCGGCCGGTCGGCATACGCATCGCGGCCAGGCAGGCGTAAACTCCAACGTTTCCGCCCACGTCGACGACCAGCGACGACTTGGCGGCGACGGCCTCGAAAAGGTCGAGTTCAATCTCCTCATAGAAGCCGCCGACGAGCCCGGGGACGATCGTGACGTCTTGGGCCGGAACCCTCAGCTCCGCGCCGCGGAACGAGATGTCGATTTCATCATCGCCATAGCCGAACTCAAACACCCGCTTGAGGACGGCGGTGGTGATCGGCAGGCGCTGGATCGGCGTGTTTGCGAACAGTCGCCGGCCGAGCGCGATCGTGCGGATGGCCAGCTTCGCCCGGAGTCTCTCGCTCGACGCCAAGCGGTGCGCTACTCCGCGGCCGCGAGCACAACGAGATTAGAGGCGAGCGACGGCAGCCTGCTGAACCAGCGATCCATCCGGGCGATCGCTCCCGGTAGGCGCTCGAACTCGGAGCCGCGTACATCAACGGTACGAAAGCTTTCACTCGCGAGGAGATCCAGGAGCGCGGTCCGATTGAAGACGCGCACATGGCCGACCGGCGCCGAGTCCAGCTTGAACTTCTTCAGCGGCCCGGCCCCGATGTCGCTCGACTTGGTCGAGGTCTCATAGAAGATGGGCTGAATGCCCGCCACGAACAGCGCCCGGTTGTACCAAGCCTGCAGATTCGGAGTGGTCAAGACGACGTGCCCGCCCGGCCGCAGAATGCGTCGGGCTTCCCGAAGCAACCGATCGGGATCGTAGATGTGCTCGATCACCTCTCCTGCCGAGACGACGTCGAAGCTGTCGTCTGGATAGGGGATTCCCTCCTCCAGGTTGCAG
>JBOGYN010000734.1:0-14734 GCA_050696855.1 Solirubrobacteraceae bacterium
CGCTCCCTCGGGGTCTGAGCTCCGCTGCCCGGGTTTTAGCGAACAGGCTGTACGCTAAGACTTAGCCGATGCCCGAAGCGAGCTCGCCCCGCACCGCGCCCCGCAAGCGCGGCCGCCGTCCCAAGACGCACGATGCGGTCCTGCGTGCGACTACCGAGCTGCTCGAACGCGTGCCGCTGGCCGAGCTCAGCGTGGCTCAGATCCTGACCGCTGCGCAGGTGGGGCGAACGAGCTTCTACGAGCACTTCGGGTCCAAGGACGATGTGGTCGTCAAGCTAGTGCGCAGCATCGCCGCCGAGGTCGCCGAAGGTATGGAGCCGATCCTGCATCGGGGCGGTCGCCCGGTCGAGGAAGCGTTTCGCGAGGGCCTGGGCAACTGGATGCGGATCGGCGCTCGGTACCGGCCGCTGCTGGTGGCCACGATCGAGGAGTGGCCGGCGGTGCCGGCGCTGCGGCGCGTCTGGTTCCGGATCCTCGATGCCATGACCGAACAGCTGGCCTCGATCATCGATGACGATCGGGCCGCCGGCCTGGCCCCACCCGGGGCGCCGAGCCGGGCGTTGGCCGCCTCCCTGGCCTGGGGAGCCGAGCGTTCCTTCCACATCGCCATGACCGGTCATCACGCGACTCTGGTCGACGCTGATGCGCTGATCGAACCACTGGTGCAGCTCTACATAGGGACGATCTACGGCCGGCCGATCGTGGGTCCGGGGGGATCGGCTCAGGTCGCCGCCCGATCCTGCCGATAACCACTGGTAAAGACTGCAGTGTTTTGACTCGCGCGTCTGATTGACCGGCGCTCCCGTTGAGGCTCCGCCCAAGCGACAGGAGCAGCATGACGACAATCAGCAGGTCGGCCGACACTCCGAGCGCACCCCCCGCCGATCCACTGACCGGCGCGGACGCGGCCCTGAGCTTGGAGGGCGACCAGAAGGCTCGTGACCGAGTGGTGGCGGCGAAGCGGGTGGCGACGATCGCTCGCAACAAGGAAGCCGAACGCGCCGAGCGGCTGGCCGACATGGCCCGTCAGGTGTCTGACGGAAGTTTGGTCATCCGCCAGATGACCGCCGCTGAGCGTTCCACCGGGTCCAAGCGCGGCTAGCCCCTGATCAGATCCTCGAGATCGACGGCGGGCATGGGTCGGGCGAAGTAGAAGCCCTGACCGGCATTCGTATGAGTTTGCTCTGGGTTCCTTCACCGTCGGTCCCGGATTGCCGATCACGCGCCCATGGTGGTCCCACCCCGCTCGGTCATCGTGACCGCGACCCCGCTCGAGTCCCTGCTCGAGCTCACCCGGTCGGCGGGCCAGGACTCGCTGCCGGTGATCCTCTCGACCGTTGCCCAGACGATTCGAAGCGTGGCCGGGTTCGAGGCCGTGGTCATCAACCTCTACCGGCCGGCTTGGGACGACTACGAGGTCGTTCTCGTGGTCGGTTCGGAGGAGAGCCGGGCGGCCCTGGAGGGCAAGACGGCGCCCAGCGAGATCTGGAACCGCCTCTTCTCCTGCGAGCAGGCGCTGCCCGGCGTCTTCCTGCTCGATGAGACCTCGACCTTCTGGGACGACGTGCCGGACGCTTTCGTTCCCGACATCCCGTCCAGCGAGGATCCGGTCGCGTGGCAGGCCGACGATGGGCTGATCGTCTTCCTGCGTGAGCCGACCGGGACCCCGCTGGGCTTCGTCTCCATGGACGAGCCGGCCAGCGGCCGGCGTCCCACCGACGAGGATCTTCGCCTCGTCCGCGCGATCTGCTCCCACGCCGAGCAGGCCCTGTGCGCTGCCAAGCGCAACGAGCGCGCGATCGAGAACGGGCGCATGCTCTCGCAGCTGCTCGGTGCCTCTCCCGCGCTGTCGGCCTGCGCCACCACGCTGGTCCTACTCGAGACCGCCTGCGACATGGTCGTTCCGCAGCTTGGGTTCGAGCGCATCGCGGCCTACGGGCGCGACGCCGACACCCTGGAGCTGGCCGCCACGCGCGGGTGGTCGTCGCCGGAAGTGCTGCCCCCGACCCTGGAGCTGAGCCGGATCGAGCAACTGCTCACGCCCTGGCGCGAGCATGCCGGCTGCTGGCTGCTGAGCGCCGCGGAGCTGTTTGGCGCCCCGGTTGACACGTACGGAGTCCGCTCGCTCAAGAACGGGCGCGGCCTGGCGGCCTGGAACGAACACTGCCTGGTGATTCCCTGCCGGGGCGACAACGGCTGGTTGCGCGGCCTGGTCGTGATCCAGGACCCCATCGATCGGCTGCTGCCCACCGACGAGCGCCGCCGCGCCGTCCGGCTCCTGATCGATCAGGTTTCGGCCGCCCAGGGCGCGATCGAGCACCGTGAGCAGCTCAGCCACCTAGCCAGCCACGATCCGCTGACCGGCGTGCGCAACCGCCGCGGACTGACCGACCTGCTCCGCCGGCACACCGACGCGGCCCTGCTCGTCTGCGACCTCGATCATTTCAAGCGGGTCAACGACCGTTATGGCCATGAGGTCGGGGACCGGGTCCTGACCCGTTTTGGGGCGCTCCTCCGCGACCTCTCGCGCGAGCATGACGTGCCGATGCGCCTCGGCGGGGAGGAGTTCTGTCTCCTGCTTCCCGATACCGACCGGGAGAGCGCCCTCAAGCTCGCCGAACGTCTTCGCGCCGAGACCGCCTCGGGGATGCAGGACCTCATCCCGGAGGCGATCACGGTCTCGATCGGCGTGGCCACCAACGCGCACGGCATGCTCGACGGCCATCGTCTGCTCTCGCACGCCGACCGCGGTCTCTACGCCGCCAAGCAGGCCGGCCGTGATCGGACCGTCGAGGTGTCGACCGGCGCGCCTCAGCCGGTGGAGACCAGCGCCTCTTCGTCTGAGTAGATCTCGCCCCGCTCGGCCATCTGCACCAAGGACGCCGGCGGCTCGAAGCGGTCCCCATAGTGCTCGGCGAGCTCGCGGGCCCGGGCCACGAATCCGGGCAACCCGCCTTCGTAACCGTTGATGTACTGCAGCACGCCGCCGCTCCAACCCGGGAAGCCGATCCCGAAGATCGAGCCGATGTTGGCGTCGGCCACGGTCTCGATTACGCCCTCGTCGAGGCACTTGACACTCTCGATCGCCTCGATCACGAGCATCCGCTCCTCAAGGTCCTTGAGTGACAGCGCGGAGGGGTCCTTTACCGGCGGGAAGGCCTCGCGGAGCCCCGGCCACAGCCGCGTGCGCTTGCCGTCCTGGTACTCGTAAAAGCCCTTGCCCTCCAGGCGGCCGGGACGGCCGTCGTCGAGCATCCTGTCGATGACCGCCTCGGACGGGTGGCCGTCCCAAGCGCCGCCGTCGCCGTCCGCGGCGTTCTTGGCCGCGTCCCGGATCTTCTTCATCAGCTTGAGGTTCAGCTCGTCGGAGAGCTGGAGCACGGGGGCGGGATAGCCGGCCTGCGATGAGGCCTGCTCGATCGTCGGCGCGGGCACGCCCTCGAGCAGCATCGCGATCCCCTCGTTGATGAATGTCCCGATCACGCGGCTGGTGAAGAAGCCGCGGCTGTCATTGACGACGATCGGGGTCTTCTTGATCAGCTTGGACACGTCGAGCGCCCGGTAGAGCGTCTCGTCGCTGGTCTGCTTGCCCTTGATGATCTCCAGCAGCGGCATCTTGTCCACCGGGCTGAAGAAGTGCAGCCCGATGAAATCGGCCGGCCGCGACACGCCCTCGGCCAGGCTGGTGATCGGCAGGGTCGAGGTGTTTGAGCCCAGCAGCGCATCGTCGGTCAAGAACGGCTCTATTTCCGCAAACACCTGCGCCTTGACCGAGGGATCCTCGAACACGGCCTCGATGACCAGCTCGGCGCCGGTGGCGGCAGCGGGATCGGTGGTGGCGGTGATCCGTGCGAGCAGTTCGCCACCCTGCTCCTGCGTCGAGCGCCCGCGCTCCACCGCCTTGGCGACCAGCTTCTCGGAGTAGCCCTTGCCCTTGTCGGCGGCGGCCTGATCGACGTCCTTGAGGATGACCTCGAGCCCGGACTTGGCGCACACGTAGGCGATCGCGGCGCCCATCATCCCGGCGCCCAGCACGACCACCTTGGTCGGCTTGAAGATCTCTATCCCGTCCGTCCGGCCGCGGTCGCCGGTGGCGCGCTGGAGATCGAAGAAGAAGGCCTGGATCATGTTCTTGGCCACCTGGCTGGTGACCAGGTCCACGAAGTAGCGGCCCTCGATCTCCAACGCGTTGTCGAAATCGACCTGGGCGCCTTCGACCGCGGCCGACATGATGTGCTTCGGGGCCGGGTAGTTGGCGCCCTTGAGCTGCTTGCGCAGGTTAGCTGGGAAGGCGGGCAGGTTCTGGGCCAGCGACGGCGTGCTCGGGGTGCCGCCGGGGATCTTGTAGCCCTTGACGTCCCACGGCTGCTGGGCCTCGCGATTGGCCTCGATCCATTTCTTGGCGGCGGGGATCAGCTCCTCCCGCGTGGCCACCAGCTCATCGACGATCCCGATCTCCTGACCCTTGCCGGGCCGGACCCGCTGGCCCTGCATCAGCAGCGACATCAGGGCGTTGACAATCCCCAGCATGCGCACCGTGCGAGTCACTCCGCCGGCTCCGGGGAGCAGACCGAGCTGGACCTCGGGGAAACCGAGCTGGAGCTTGGGGTCATCGAGGACGACGCGGTGATGGCAGGCGAGCGCGATCTCAAGACCGCCACCGAGGGCCGAGCCGTTGACCGCGGCCACGACCGGCTTGCCGAGCGTCTCCAAACGGCGCAGGACGCCCTTGCCGTTGCGCACGGCGGCGGCGATCTCCTCCGCGTTCTCATCGGTGGCCGACTTGAGATCGTTGAGGTCGCCCCCGGCGAAGAAGGTCTTCTTGGCCGAGGTGATGATCACGCCGGCGATCTCGTCGCGCTCGGCCTCGAGGCGATCAACGGTGGCCAGCATCGAGGCCGCGTAGGCCGCGTTCATGGTGTTGGCGGACTGGTTGGGGTCGTCGAGGGTCAGGATGACGACGCCGTCGCCGTCCCGCTCCCAGCGGATCGTGCTCTCGCTCATGTGCTCTCTCTCGTTTGTCTCAAAGCAGGTTCGCGGGGCGCGCTAGACGCGCTCAACCACGGTCGCGATGCCCATGCCGCCGCCGACGCACAGCGTGGCCAGCCCGTAGCGCTTGTCCTGACGCTCGAGCTCATCGACCAGCGTGCCGAGGATCATCGCCCCGGTCGCGCCCAGCGGGTGACCCATCGCGATCGCGCCGCCGTTGACGTTGACCTTGTCGAGGTCCAGATCCATGTCGCGCACGAAGCGCAGCACCACGGCCGCGAACGCTTCGTTGATCTCCACGAGGTCCAGGTCGTCCACGGTCAGCCCAGCCTTGGCCAGCGCCTTGCGGCTGGCCGGCGCGGGGCCGGTCAGCATGATCGTCGGGTCTGAGCCCGATACAGCGGTGGCGAGAATCTTGGCCCGCGCGCGCAGCCCGAGAGCGGTCCCGGTCTCCTCGTTGCCGATTGCCACCAGCGAAGCGCCGTCCACGATCCCCGACGAGTTGCCGGGCGTGTGGACGTGGTTGATCTTCTCCACCCAGTGGTACTTCTGCAGCGCGACGGCGTCAAAGCCGCCCATCTCGCCCATCATCTGGAACGAGGGCTTGAGGCCCCCGAGCGTCTCCACCGTGGTGCCGGGACGGATGAACTCGTCGTGGTCGAGGACGACATGGTCGTTGAGGTCGAGCACCGGGATGACTGACTTGGAGAACCGGCGCTCCTGCTGGGCCGTGGCCGCCCGCTCCTGCGAACGCGCCGCGTAGGCGTCGACGTCGTCGCGGCTGAACTCCTCGACCGTGGCGATCAGGTCGGCGCCGATCCCCTGGGGCACGAACGAGGTGTCGTAGTTGGTCTCGGGATCCATTGCCCAGGCGCCGCCGTCGGAGCCCATCGGCACCCGCGACATCGACTCGACGCCACCGGCCAGAACGAGATCCTCCCAGCCGGAGGCGACCTTCTGGGCGGCGATGTTGACCGCCTCCAGGCCCGAAGCGCAAAACCGGTTGAGCTGCACGCCCGAGACGGTGTCCGGCAGGCCGGCCTTGATCGCGGCCGTCTTGGCGATGTCGGCGCCCTGGTCACCGATCGGTGACACGCAACCGAGGACGACATCGTCGACTCGGTTGGGATCAAAGTCCGGGTTCCGGCTGAGCATCTCGTGCATCAGCCCGACCACGAGGTCGACAGGCTTGGTGGTGTGGAGAGATCCGTTTACCTTGCCCTTCCCCCGCGGCGTGCGGATCGCGTCGAAGACAAGCGGTTCAGTGGCTGGCATGGAGATGCTCCTTGCGTATTGACGCACACAATGTTCGGAAATCCTGCCGTAGATACTAGCGCGGTGACTGCGGACGACATCCCGAGCGACGCCTCAGAGCCCGAGTCCGAGTCCGAGGCCGAGGCCGAGTCCGAGGGCGAGGCTGGCGCCGGCCCCCTGGCGGGCCGCACGGCGTGGGCGCGCAACCTCGAAGCTCCGCTGCGCGACTTCCTGCGCACCCAGTCCGGGAGCGCGGTCATCCTCCTGGGCGGCGCCCTGCTCGCCCTGGCCTGGATCAACATCGATGCCGCGTCCTACGGGAACGTCTGGGGCACGCCGTTCGCGATTCGGGTCGGCGGATCGGGCCTGCACCAGGATCTGCGCCACTGGGTCAACGACGGGCTGATGACCTTCTTCTTCTTCGTGGTCGGGCTCGAGGCCCGGCGTGAGTTCGACCTGGGCGAGCTTCGGGACCGCCGCCGCCTCGCCCTGCCGATGCTGGCCGGCCTCGGGGGCATGCTGGTCCCGGTCGCGGTATTCCTGCTCATCAACGGCTCCGACGGCGCCGCCGGGGGCTGGGGGGCAGCGATGTCAACCGACACCGCCTTCGCGCTCGGCATGCTCGCCTTCGTCGGCCGGCGCTTCCCTGAGAACCTGCGGGCCTTCATTCTCACGGTGGCGGTAGTCGACGATCTCGTCGCACTGTTGGTGATCGCGATCGTGTTCACGACCTCGCTGGATGTCACGGCGCTGGCCGTGGCCCTGGCGGTGTTCGCGGTCATCCTGATCGTGCGCGCGAGCCGGATCTCCAACGGCGGCGTCTACGCGGTCCTGGGCCTGGCCGCCTGGGTGGCGACCGAGCGCTCGGGGATCGACCCCGTCGTCGTCGGACTGGTCATGGGACTGCTCACGATCGCCTACCCGGCCTCGCGCGCGGACCTCGAACACGCCACCGACCTGTTTCGGGTCTTCCGCGAGCAGCCGACGTCGGAGTTCGCGCAATCGGCGCGGGCCGGCCTGCGTTCGGCGATCTCGCCCAACGAGCGCTACCAGCAGCTCTACCACCCGTTCACCAGTTACTTCATCGTGCCGCTGTTCGCGCTCGCCAACGCCGGCATCGTGATCAGCGGTGGATTTCTCTCGCGCGCGTACACGTCGCCGATCACCCTCGGCATCATCGTCGCCTACCTGGTCGGCAAGCCGCTCGGGATCTCCGGTGCCGCCGGGCTCGTCACGCGGCTCACGCACGGACGCATCCGCCCCCCGGTCGGATGGGGCTCGGTGCTCGGCGGAGCCGCGATCGCCGGGATCGGCTTCACCGTGTCGCTGCTGATCGCCACCCTCGCGTTCTCCGGGCAGGCGCTGGCCGAGGCCAAGCTGGGCGTGCTCAGCACGCTCGTGGGCGCCCCGGTGCTCAGTGCGGTCGTGCTCCTGCTGACCCGCAGGCTTCCGCGCGGCATGCGGCTCCGCGCGATCGTCGGCAGCTCGGAGGTGATCGTCGATCTCGCCGCACCCGTCGATCCTGAGCGCGACCACATCCGCGGTCCCGAGCAAGCCGCGGTCACCCTGCTCGAGTACGGGGATCTCGAATGTCCGTTCTGCGGTCAGGCCGAGACCGTGATCCGCGAGTTGCTGCGGGACTTCGGCGATCTGCGCTACGTCTGGCGTCATCTACCCCTCAACGATGTCCATCCCCAGGCCCAGATCGCAGCCGAGGCGGCCGAGGCCGCGGCGGCCCAGGGCCGCTTCTGGGAGATGCACGACGCGCTCCTCTCCCATCAGGACCACCTCAAGGTTCGGGACCTGGTCACTGAGGCGGGCAACCTCGGGCTCGACGTGGAGCAGTTTCGCGACCACCTCCGCAAGCGCAAGGGACTGGCCCACATCGCCGAGGATGTCGAGTCGGCCGATTTCAGCGGCGTATCGGGCACCCCGAGTTTCTTCATCAACGGCCACCGCCACCAGGGCGCCTATGACATCGAGACCCTGTCGAAGGCTGTGCGGCTGGCCCGCGCTCGATCCGCGGTCAGCGCCTAGCCGCTACTGATCGCCGGCTCGGGGCCGCTCCAGCTCTCGCAGGACGGCGTCGAGCACGGTCTGGCGCCGGCGACTCGACAGCTCGTAGAGCTCGATCGCCGCCAGCTCGGCCTGATCGGCCCCGGTGATCCGGTCCACCACGTCGGCGGCGTGCAGCTGCCGGTAGCCCTCCCAGGGCTCGGCCACGTGCACCTCGGCCCCGGCTCCGTCCTCGGCGCCGGGGTCGGCATTCTCCGCCACCAGGTCCGGCTCGGTGGAGATGTGGGGAGGCGCTGGATCCGGTGGGGGCGGGGGTGGAGATGGCGGGGGTGGTGGCGCGGACGGTGGCTCAGGCGTCGGAGGGGGCGGCGGTGGGGAGGGATCGGGAGCTGGCGGCATCGGGACGGAGGTGTGAGCTCCGTCTACGACCTCTCCGTCGATGTCGACCGGAGGAGACGACGGACGCGACACTGCGTCGGCGACGACTGCGGCCAGGCCGAGCGTCCGCTCGGTCACGGCGTAGGTGGCGCGCAGGGCGAGCCCGGCGCTCCGGGCGCCAAGGCGTACGGGAAGGGTTATGAGTGACGTGAACACGGTCTGGGTATTACCCCAAAGGCTGCCCAATCATGCCGACACTGCCTCTGCCGATGCCATAGGCTGCGACCGGCCGTGAGGAAGAAACGATCGTAGAAGTGGATGTGAAAGCACTCCTGGGAGGAGGGCTCAAGCTCGCTGAGCGCATTGGTGACGAGGCGTATTTCGTCGCTGTCTGCATTCGTAGCGGGCTCGTCCGCCCCGAGCTGCCGCACCGGGTCGCGCAGATGCTGCTCGCCTTCGAGCGCCATGGGATGCTCGCGAGTGCGGTCACGATCGGCGCCATTCGCCACGGCGACCGGGTGGCGATGCGCGATGAGCGCGGCGATATCAGCTACGCGGAGCTCGACCGGCGCTCCAACGCGTTGGCCAATGCGTGGCGCGAGCACGGCCTGGAGCCGGGCGGCGGCGTGGCGATCCTGGTCCGCAACCACCGCGGTTTTCTCGATGCCGTCTTTGCGGCGGCGAAGTGTGGAGCCAAGATCATTCTGCTCAACACCTCGTTTGCCGGTCCCCAGATCCGAGAGGTCGCCGATCGTGAGGGGACCGACCTGCTGGTCTACGACGATGAATACTCGTCCACGCTGAAGGGAGTCGACCCGCCCCACGGTCGCTGGCGCGCTTGGGTCGACGGCGATGCGTCCGAACAGGAGAAGGACACGCTCGACGCACTGATCGCGGGCGCATCCAGCGAGCCCCCGCCCAAGGCCGGCGTGGCACCGAAGATCGTGATCCTGACCAGCGGGACCACCGGGACACCGAAGGGGGCTCCCCGCGACGAGCCCCGTTCGCTGTCGATGGTCGGCGGCCTGCTCAGCAAGGTTCCGTTTCGCGCGCGCGAAGTCACCGAGCTGGCGGTGCCCTTGTTCCACGCGCTCGGATTCGCATCGATGGCGCTGGGGCTCGCGCTCGGCTCGACGCTCGTGGTGCGGCGCAAGTTCGACCCCGAAGGGGTGCTCGACGGCATCCAGGACAACAAGGCTTCGGCCTTGGTGGTCGTGCCCGTGATGCTCCAGCGGATCCTCGATCTGGGTGAGGACAAGGTGAAAGCGCGCGACTTGTCTTCGCTGGAGGTGATCTTCGTGTCGGGCTCGGCGGTCGGCCCCGAGCTGGTCAAGCGCTCGTTGAAGGCGTTCGGGCCCGTGCTCTACAACATGTACGGCTCCACCGAGATCGCCTATGCGACGATCGCCACCCCCGAGGATCTCCGCGAGGAGCCTGGAACGGTGGGCACGGTCGTTCGCGGGACGATCGTCAAGCTCCTCGACGACGCCGGCGAGGAGGTGCCGACCGGGACGACCGGTCGTATCTTCGTCGGCAACGCGGCCCAGTTCGAGGGTTACACGGGCGGCGAGACCAAGGAGCAGATCAAGGGCCTGATGTCCTCCGGGGACGTCGGCCATTTCGACCAGCAGGGCCGGCTGTTCATCGACGGCCGCGACGACGAGATGATCGTCTCCGGCGGCGAGAACGTCTTTCCGGCCGAGATCGAGGAGCTGCTCGCGGGGCACGAGGCGGTGGAGGAGGTAGCGGCGATCGGCGTCGAGGACGAGAAGTTCGGTCAGCGCCTCAAGGCGTTTGTCGTGCTGCGGGCCGGCAAGCAGCTCAGCGAGGACGACGCCAAGGGCTACGTCAAGGACAACCTGGCCAATTACAAGGTCCCACGCGAGGTCGTGTTCATCGACGAGCTGCCCCGCAACCAGACCGGCAAGGTGCTCAAGCGCGAGCTCGAGTGACCGACCCCCCTTCCATCGCGCCGCCCTTCGCCTCCTATCAGGCCGAGATCTTCCTGCGGGGAATGACCGGTGAGACGCCCGCGTTCCCGGTCTCCCTGGCCGAGCTGGCGGCAGAGGTCGAGCACCGCGCCGAGCCCAAGGTGGCGGACTACGTGTTCGGCGCGGCGGGGACCGAGGACACCATGCGGGCCAACGAGGCCGCCTTTCGCCGGTGGCGGATCGTGCCCCGAATGCTCCGCGACGTATCCGCCCGCGACCTCTCGGTCACCGTGCTCGGGACCGAGCTCCCCGCGCCGGTCGGGCTGGCGCCGATCGGCGTGCAGACCATCGTTCACCCCGAGGGGGAGCTCGCCGTGGCCCGCGCCGCGGGCGCGGTGGGGCTGCCGCTGGCGGTCAGTACCGTCTCGAGCAGCACGCTCGAAGAGGTCGCCGCGGCCGGCGGCGGCCCGAAGTGGTTTCAGCTCTACTGGCCCGGCAACCGTGAGTTCGCCGCCAGCCTTCTGGCTCGGGCCGAGGCGGCCGGCTACGAGGCCGTGCTGGTCACGCTGGACACGTTTCTGCCCGGGTGGAAGCCCCGTGACCTCCAGGGTGCGTGGCAACCCTTCCTGGAGGGAGCCGGAATCGCCAACTACATCGCCGATCCCGTCTTCCGCGGGCTGCTCGAGCGTGCGCCCGAGGAGGACATGCAGGCCGCCGTCGGCCAGTTCGTCATGCAGTTCTCCAACCCCCGCCTGAACTGGGCCGACCTCGAGTTCCTGCGCTCGCGAACCACGTTGCCGCTCGCGCTGAAGGGCATCCTGCACCCCGACGATGCCCGGGCTGCGCGTGAGCACGGCATCGACGGCGTTGTGGTCTCCAACCACGGCGGTCGCCAGGTGGACGGGGCGATCGCCTCGCTCGACGCGCTGCCCGCGATCGTCGATGCTGTCGGGGGAGAGCTACAGATCCTGCTCGACAGCGGCGTGCGCTCGGGGGCGGACGTCGTCAAGGCCCTCGCGCTCGGGGCCGATGCCGTGCTGATCGGTCGTCCCTATCTGTGGGGATTGGCCGCCGGAGGCGAGGAAGGGGTGTTGGCCGTCCTGCGCGCGATCCTCGCCGAGCTCGATCTCACGATCGGGCTTAGCGGTCACACCCGCCCGGCCGAGCTCGGGCCGGGCCTGCTCGTCCCCGAGCCGTAGGCCGCTGGCCGGCCGTTCCCTAGACTCGGGGGCGATGCTGATCCTGCCGCCCGGTCACGCGCAGGCCATCGGTCAGCCGCCGACCGTCCGACGCCGCGAGAAGATCATGATTGGTGGCGTGCTCGCCAGCGTCGTCGCCCTCGCCGTGGTCCTGATCATCTCCCTGACCAGCGCCGAGCGACAGTCCGGTCACGGCTGCATCTCGGTCGGGCTGACCTACTCCACAGGTGGGGAGAAGATCTACCGCTGTGGCGCTGCGGCGCGGTCCATGTGCACGAGCGCCAGGACGCCCAACCGGGTCAACGGGACCAGCGCCCGGGCCCTGTTCACCGAATGCCGCAAGGCGGGGCTTGCGGTCGGCTAAGTGCTCCCGTGACCGACCCCGCCCAGTTCCGTGCGCAGTTCCCGGTCTTCGAGCGGGTCTCCTACCTCAACGCGGGCACCGAAGGCCCCGTGTCTCGGCGCGCGGGGGAGGTGGCGCGCGAGCGGGTGCAGGCCGAGGTCACCGCCGGGCGCTCGGGCAAGGCATACATCGACACGATCCGGGGATTGGCGGGCGACCTGAGGGCCGGCTATGCCCGTGTGCTCGGCTGTGATCCGACCGCGGTGGCGTTGACCGGCTCGACCACCGACGGCGTCAACACCGTGCTCTCCGGCCTGGGCCTGCGGGCCGGCGAGGAGATCCTGACCAGCGACGAGGAGCATCCGGGCCTGCTCGCGCCGCTCGGCCGGGCCCGGCAGCTCGATGGGGTGTCGGTCAAGGTCGCGCCGTTCGCGGACCTGACTTCCGCCGTCACCGACGCCACGCGCCTGATCGCCACCTCTCACGTCTCCTGGGTCAGCGGGCAGGTCGTCGATCACGCGGGCCTCGTCGCCACCGGCGTACCCGTCCTGCTCGATGCCGCCCAGGGGATCGGCGCCGTCCCCGCGGACGTGGCCGCGCTCGGCTGCGCCTTCTACGCCGCCTCGGGCCAGAAATGGCTGTCGGGGCCGGAGGGGAGCGGCTGTCTCTACGTCCATCCCGATCACCTCGAGACGTTGACCGTGCCCTGGCCGGGCTACGCCTCGCTGGCCGACGCCCAGCATCCGCTGACTTCTCCCCCGGCCGAGCACGCTGCCCGCCTCGATCACGGCTTCCCGCCCGGGCTGCGCAGCGCCTGGGCCCTGGCCTCGCTGGGCGTACTCGAGGACGCTGGTTTGGACTGGGTCTACGCTCGGGCCGCCGCCCTGGCCGCGGACTTCGCCGATCAGCTGACCGCGTGTGGGCTGGAGGTCGGACCGCGTGGACGTTCGACCCTTGTCTCCTGGCGCGCGCCGGCGCCCGACGCCGAGGTCGTCCGGCTCGCCGAGGCCGGATTCGTGGTGCGCAGCATTCCCTCACACAGTTTCGTGCGGGCCTCCGTCGGCGCCTGGTCCTCCGAGGAGGAGCTCACCGAGCTCGTGGCGCTGGTGATCAGCTGAAGATCCGCTCGGGCCGCGTGTAGACGTTGACGCGGCCCCGTCGGGCAAAGCCGCACAGAGTCAGACCGCGATCGTCGGCCAGCTCGATGGCCAGCGAGCTCGGTGCGCCAACCCCAACCAGGATCGGAGCGCCCGCGACCGCCGCCTTCTGGACGAGCTCGAAGGACAACCGGCCGCTCACGCACAGAACCCGCTGGCCGAGCGGCACGAGACCCTCGAGCAACGCGCGCCCCACCACCTTGTCCATCGCGTTGTGGCGCCCCACGTCCTCCCGTGAGAACAAGAGCTCGCCGTCGGCGGTGAACAACCCGGTCGCGTGCACTCCGCCGGTGCGAGCGAAGGCGGGCTGCTGCAGCCGCGACGGCAGCTGCGCCACCAGTTCCCGCGCCAGCAGCGGCCCGGGGGCGAGCGGCGCACTGGCCACGGCCACCTCCTCCAGCGCCCCCTTGCCGCACACCCCGCACGAGGAGCTCGTGTAGAAGCGGCGTGCGCTCGGGATGCGGGTGAGCGGACCCTTGACTTCGATCACGTTGGCGGCCAGATCATCGGTCAACCCGGCGGTCCTAGGTCCGTCGATCAGTCCCTCGCCGTAGAGGAAGCCGATCGCGAGCTCCTCGTCGTGACCCGGGGTGCGCATGGTCACCGCGAGCGCGTCGCCGTCGACGCGGATCTCCAGGGGCTCCTCGATCGCGACCTGATCGGTCAGGCCGTCGTGCTGCACCGTCTTATACATGGCCACCGCAAACCGTACGCTCAGCGCGGAGCGCCCACGCCGCCCAGCGAGGCTCGGCCACGCGAAGCATCTTCAGCGCGAGGTCCTCGCCCTGGCCGTCAGGCCGGGAGGCCGAGACCCTTGGTGATGGTGTCGTCGGCGGCCTTGACCTGGGCCGCGTCGCCGAGCAGTGCCTTGGTGGCCTGCTTGGCCTTGGCGGCATCGTGCTTGACCGCGGCGGTCGCAATCGAGTGCAGATCGACGGCGACGGCGCGGAACCCGGCCGACAGCTTCTGCGTGTCGGCCTTGTACTTGTCAGGCGGGTTGAGCTTGGAGATCGATGAGGCCTCCCCCGACGCCCGCGTGGCGAGCGAGCCGATCTCGGCCGCCAGCTGCGCGTCGGTCTTGGCCTGCGCGCCGGTGATCGCCTTCTGCAGATCGAGCCCGAGTTGGCGGAATGTCTCCTTATCGGACTTGAAGGCCGATTTGAACGCGCTCAGGCTCGGCTCAGCGCTCCCGCCGCATCCACTGAGGCCCAGCGCAAGTGTGACCGTCGCCGCGGCCACCGGTTTCATCTTCACGGCAACATCCTCCTTGGGCTTCGGCCGACCCGGCTCGACCGGACGCGGCCACTGTATCGGCCTCGTGAGCTGACCGACGGGTGCGCCCTTACGAGGCCTTCTCGCGCCCCTTAGAAACCGTTAGCCAGCCGGGCGTATCGTCTCGGGGCATGGACCAATCAACGCCCGCTACCGAAAACCTCAAACGCCAGCAGCGCGCGCACGAGCTCGCCG
>JBOGYN010000735.1:0-3895 GCA_050696855.1 Solirubrobacteraceae bacterium
CGCTCTTCCCAGCCCCGTGCCGGGCATCGGCCGAGGAAGTCCCCTCAGCGAGCAGCGGCTGCCGACGCCCGCTCCGCAGCCGTCGCCAGATCCCCGCTTGACGTTGCCGCCTTCGGTCACCCACGCGCTCTTCCTTGAGCGAATCTCTCATGCCGGCTGTCCATGCCAATTCCCTCATCGGCACTTGGCATCGGATTCTTTACGTCAGGATGAGCTTCCGTGGTTGAGACTCGGGAGCCGCCGCCGAATCGTTCATGACGCGGCGGGTTGCCGGTTATGAGCTATGACTGACGAGGCGCGGTGTTCGTCCGGAGCGTCATTGCGATGCTCGGGACGTCGTCGACCGTGAGGTTCTTCTACGCCTCGACTGCCCGGTAGCGCAGGCCGTCGAGCGCGATCTCGAGCATGTGCTGAGTCTGATTGGGCTCGGCGGCTGGGATCTTGGCGATTCCCCCGACGATCTGGATGATCTCCGAGAGGTTGGTGTCGACCCGAACGGCCTGGGCCTGCTGGGCGCGCTCGAGTAGTGGCTGGCCGGCGGTGAACAGCGATGCTCGGCAGGCTTGGAAGAGCGGCGCGTCGCGATCGAAGTACTCGAGCAGTTCCTGGGCCAGGGCCTGCTTGGTGGCCAGATAGCCGACGAGCCGGTCCACCCAGGCTGCGAACGCGTCCCACGGTGGCAGCCCGTCGAGCTCGGCCGCCGAACGGCACAGGCCGTCAACCTCGTCGACGTAGACGGCCTCGAGCAGCGACTGCCGGTTGGGGAAGTTGCGGTACAGGGTGCCGATCCCGACCTCGGCGCGCCGCGCGATCTCCTCCAGCGACGTCGAGGTTCCGCGCTCGGCGAAGGCATCCCGAGCGGCCGCGAGGATCTTGTCGTAGTTGCGACGCGCGTCCGCGCGCTTCGGGCGGCGCGCAAGCGCCGAGTCGACCGGGTCGGTCGTGGTCATGGCTGAATTCTGCATTATTCGCTTGACAAACCGGAGGGGTCCTCCGCTATAGTCTGGTTCCGGAGGTATCCTCCACTTACTATCGGAGGGTTCCTCCAGTTTACCACCGATCTCCTCTTACCTGGGACTCCTGTATGCACCGATTTTCTCTCCTTTCCTCCGTTTCCAGCGGTGACCGTCGCCGCTGGCTGGCGCTCGGAGTCGTCTGCCTGGCCCAGCTCATGATCGTGCTCGATACGACGATCGTGAACGTGGCCCTTCCGGCGATTCAGCGCGACCTGCACTTCACCCAGGGGAACCTCACCTGGGTAATCGACGCCTTCCTCGTGACCTTCGGCAGCTTTTTGCTGCTCGCCGGCCGACTCGGCGATCTGTTCGGCCGCAAGCGTGTGTTCCTGGCCGGCGTGGTCATCTTCACCGCCGCCTCGGTGGTGTGCGGACTGGCGCCCGACCAGGGTGCGCTGATCGCGGCCCGGTTCATCCAGGGCATCGGCGCGGCGGTTCAGGCCTCGGTGATCCTCGCGATCATCGTGACCGAGTTCCCCGAGCCGACGGACCGCGCGCGAGCGATGAGCGCCTACGTGTTCGTGGCCGTCGCCGGCGGATCGCTCGGCCTGCTCGCCGGGGGCGCTCTGACCCAGATCCTCAGCTGGCACTGGATCTTCTTCGTCAACCTGCCGATCGGCGTGGCGACCATCCTCCTCGGCCGGGCCCTGATCCCCAGAGATGAGGGGCTCGGCGTCGCCGGTCGCATCGACTGGCTTGGGTCGCTGCTGGTCACCGCGTCGCTCATGACCGCGATCTTCGCGATCGTGCATGCCAGCGCAAGCGGCTGGGGCTCGAGCTCCGTGCTCGGCTTCGGCGCGCTCGCCGTCGTGCTGATGGGCGCCTTCCTGACCCTCGAGGCCAGGATCGCGAACCCGATCATGCCCCTGCGCGTCCTCCGGGTGCGCGGCCTCGTCAGCTCCAGCCTCGTGCGCGGCTTCCTCGTCACCGGGATGTACTCGACCTTCTTCCTGGGCACGCTCTACCTGGAGCACGTCCTCCACTACGGGGCGCTGCAGACCGGTCTCGCTTTCCTGCCCTGGACGATCACCGTCGGCGCTCTGTCGCTCGGGGTCACCGCCCGTCTGCTCAAGCGGTTCGGCGCTCTGCCCGTGCTGGTCGCCGGCATGCTCGTGGTGGTCGTCGGCCTCGGACTGCTCACCACCGTGGGCGCTCAGACGAGCTTCTTCCCGACGATCTTCTTCGCCTACTTCACCATCGGACTCGGGATCGGGAGCGCGTTCATGCCTCTGCTCTCGATCGCGATGGCCGAAGTCCCCGCTGCCGACGCCGGACTCGGCTCCGGGATCGTCAACGTCTCCCAACAGATCGCCGGGGCGCTCGGCCTGGCCGCGCTCGGCACGATCGCCACCACTCACACCCGCGCCCTCGAGATCGCCCACCACCCGCCCATCGGAGCGCTGCTCGGCGGCTATCACCTCGCCTTCGCCATCGGCGCAGTGAGCGTGACCATCGGCATCCTCGGCGCGATCACCCTGCTGCGGCCACCCCGTCCGCGCGAGTCGGAACTCGACTTCGCCCGAGAGCCCGTGGCGACACGCGAGCTCGACCCGACGCTCGAGCGACAAGCCGCCTGACCCCAAAGGAGCCTCATGTCCAGCCTGACCACGAATCCCCCCCGTCCCGCCGCCACCAGTCATCGCGCCCAGATCATGGCCGAAGCGGTCGTCTCGGCCTACATCCACGAGATCACGCCATCGACAAGCTCAAACGCCCGCTCGAGGCATCCCACCCAGGGAGGTAGCGCTCGGCGAAGCCCGGAGTGCCGTCTCGAGGTCGGTCATCGGCAGCTCGTCAAAGGCGCGGCGGCCGGCGAAGCCGTCGAACGTCATGTCGGTGGTGTCCATCGTGATGGCCGCGCGGGCCTGGCGATTGAGCGGGGCGAGCGAGCGCAGGAGCCAACGCGGAATGTGGCGGATCTTCGCCGGCCGGTTGCGGATTTGTTGTAGCAGCGCCGCCAGCTCGTTGAAGGTGATGTTCTGCGGGCCGCCGACTTCGATCACCCGCTGTCGGAGATCGACATCCAGGACTGCCCGTTCCACGATTGCGGCGACGTCGCCCACCGATACGAAGTTGATCGGGTTCTCGCCCCGTCCGAACAGAGATCCGACGCCCTCCACACCCGCGAATCCGACGCCCGCCAGATCATCAGAGCCTGGGGCGCTCTGACCGCGGAGGTTGCGCCACGCGCAGCGCCGATCCTGCTGCTGATCCGCGACGTTGGCGCCACCGACGCCGAGGGACAGGCGCTGCTGGACGAGATGGACGCCGACCGCCTGCGCCGGATGACTGACAACGCCCGCCGGCTCCGCGACGCCGGCCACCTCCGGACCGGCGTCACGCTCGCGCACGCCGCCGATGTCCTCTGGACCTACAGCTCGCCCGAACTCTTCGAGCTCCTCGTGCTTCGTCGCCGCTGGACGCCCACGCGCTATGGCCGCTTCGTCGCCGACGCGATGATCGACGCGCTCCTGTGAGGCACGTACGCCTGGCGACTCGCCGCTCGGCTAAGCACTCGGCGCTGCCAGCAGTCCGCGTTCATGCGAGTGCAAGCGCTCCACCCCGCCTTCGGTGACGAGCAGCAGCTCCCCGGTCTGCACGCCCGCTCGCCCGTCCGAGGTGACCACGTTCGGCTGCACCACCACGGTCATCCCGCTGGCGAACGTGAACTCGGGCACCGGCGCCAGCGCGCGGCTGCGCGTCCCGAGCACCGGCGGCAGATAACCGCCGACAAAGCCATGCACAAGGTCGTCGCGGATGGTGAAACCGGCATCCTCGATCAGCCCCGAGGCCGCTACGAGGTCAGCCGCGCTGGCGCCCGCGCGCAGCCGGCCCGCGATGGCGTCAAAGGCGGCGTCGGCCACCTCATGCAGCTCACG
>JBOGYN010000736.1:0-1849 GCA_050696855.1 Solirubrobacteraceae bacterium
GAGCCAAACGGCGCCGGCCCATCGGGCTTGCCATACTGAAAGCCCCGTCAGGGGGCGTAGCTCAGTTGGTTAGAGCGCCGGCCTGTCACGCCGGAGGTCGCGGGTTCGAGTCCCGTCGCTCCCGTAAGTCACGGCAAGCCAAACCGCGTCAGTAACAGGGCTTTCATAGCCCTCACGCGGTTTGAGCTTCGCCACCGCGAGCCAGCGAAAGTCGGCGCGCGACAGGAAAACGGTGACCAAACCGGTGACCAACCGGGAGCTCCGGAAGGCGCGGTCGTAAGGCTCACGGGGCGGTTTCGAGCGCCCAGGGAGTCCAGTGGGCCAAACCGGGCGAGATTGAGGAGGCGGTCATGAGCGATCGCCTGGCCTGGCTTGAGCAGTGGTGCCCCGAGTGCCACTCCGCCCCTGGAGCCCGCTGCACGCGTTGGCGATCCGGCCGCGGAGACCGTAGCCGAGGGGTCGTGGTCCCACACATCCACGTCGCGCGCGGATGGTTCGAGCGTTCGTGCCCGACGTGCAAGGCAGCGGCCGGCGAACGCTGCGGGACCCCGACGGGCCGGGAGGCCTCGCACGTCCACGCGGCCCGACTGCGGCCCGGCCGCTACGAGCTGGTCTGGCGTCCGGCAGTCTGGGACGAGCTCGACCGCCGGGGTGCGACCGTCGCCGTCGTTCCGTTCTCGGGCCGTGCTGGCGCCGGTGGGCGCACGGACACGATCCAGCTGCTCAAGCAAGACGGCGACAAGTTAGTCGAGATCGAGCGGTGGACGTCTCGCGACGAGCTTTGTCACGCGCTCGAAGCGCCCGTCTGGGATCGCTTCGGGACCTTCGCCGGGCATCCGCGCGTCGCCGGCGAGGTCATTTGGTCGAGTGAGGACAGGTGCGTCGTCATTCGCGGCAGGCGTGGCGAGCGCACGTTCGAGGAGCTCGCCGCGTGAACGGCCCATGCAGCCCTCCCCCTCGCCTCACCGTCCCCCGCCAAGCGGGGCTAGCTCGTGGCCCACCAGCCGCCGACGTGCTCGGGAACGAGAAAGACCGGGTTGCCGCCCGGTCTTCCAGAACATAGGCGCCCACAGCGCCGACCAAGAATCTCCTGCGCACAGTGTATCCGGGCGCTGGACGGACTCCAAGCCCGAGTTGCGTGTGTGCGTCCTCGCGCGGTGCATGAGCGCCATCGCGAGCGTCCCGGTTCCGGGCGCTGGCGATGGCCTTCAGCCACCAAAGACAAGCCACTCGCCGAGGCGACCGCTGGCTAGCATCTCGTTCCCCGTCAGCCTGGGCCACATTGCGCTGGTGGTCGTGCCTCGTGTCGTGCCTTCGGGGGTGCGGATGAGCTACCGCACGATCGCTGCGGCGCTGGCGCTCGAGGACGTGTCGATCGGCGAGCGGCTCGTCGCGTTCTCCCTGGCCAGCTATGCCAACGCCGAGCATCAGACGTTCGTGGGGAACCCAGCGGCCGCGGCGAGGGCGCGGCTGAGTCGCAGCCAGTACCTCGCGGCACGTGAGCAGCTCGAGGGCCGCGAGTTGATCTCGGTGGCGGCCGTGGGCGGCGGGCGCGGTCGATCGAGCACCTTGACGCTCGGTTTCGCGACGCGCGGTCCCTGGCGGGAGGAGCGGATCAACCCTCAGCTGTTCCAGACCGTGTTGAGCTACACGCGTGCGCGGGGGCCGGCGCGGGTGCTGCTCGCGACACTGGCCGCGCTCGCCAATGACGAGCGCGAGGTCCTCGGTCTGACAACCGACGAGGTCTGTAGCGCGGCCGGTGTTTCCGATCGCACGTACCGCCGTGCCCGGGCGGGGCTGCTCGCATCCGGGGAGCTGGTCGCGGAGAGCTGCGCTGGCGGGCGCGGGA
>JBOGYN010000737.1:0-13520 GCA_050696855.1 Solirubrobacteraceae bacterium
GCGCCGAAGTGCTTGCGCGCGCCGCCGGGCAACGCTTCGAACACCTCAGACACGACCAATTTCGGATGTGCGGGCTGGCGCTGTACGCGGACACGGCCGCGCAAACGGGCTCGGCCGAGGCGGCGGCGATGCTGTACGAGCTGCTGGATCCGTACGCGGACCAGTTTGTCTGGAACGGCGGCGTGGGCTTCGGACACGCGCGCATGTACCTGGCGCTACTCGCCGCGACACGCGGTCGCCCCGAGCAGGCCGACGCGCACTTCGCGTTCGCCTGCGACTTTCACCACGAGCACGGCCTACGCCTCTGGGAGGCTCGGTCTGAACTCGGCTGGGCCGACGCGCTCGCCGAGCGCGGCGAGACCGAACTCGCGCGGGAACATGCCGCCCGAGCGCTCGAGCTCTCCCGCGAGCACGGCTACGGCGCGTTCGAGCCACGCGCGGCCGCGATCGTCGCCTCACACGCAACTATCGGACCTTGATCCTGCGATATCAGGCACGGCTCGAGCCGTTGGAGCCCAGGCGCAGCTGAAGAGCTTGCCGCGCCACAGTCGTGCCACAGTCAAGGCCGCTCAAGAGCGGTTATACGCCCCTTCTGCGCGGGTCACCAATAACCACGAACACACGATTTGCAGGCAGATCAGCGGCCCGGTCTAGGGACCGTTCATGGACCAATTTCTGCGTATCAGTTCTCCGAGACAACCTCCCAAGCCATCTGGCTCAGCTCACTCAGCGTTATCGGAATGTCTCCGGGATCATGTTCAGCACGAGTCAGGCATCTCGACCACTCGCTCTGACAGCGTCGCCTCATCGTCAGATGTCCCTCGTCATCCCGCTCCTACAAAGGCAGGACACACCACGTGCATCGGGGATGCTGGGGCGGGCGCCGATCGTGCTAGGTTCGCGAACCCTGCGAAGATGAGTCGATGACCTACCGCAAGGTCAACGTCGCCGCGATAGAGCCGATGCCGGGCGCGCATCCAGCGGCGAGTCAATACGACAAGGGTGTTGGACACGCACTCGGCGTACAGGCCTTCGGGATCTATCAGGTCGAGCTTCCTCCGGGCGCGGAGACCGTTCGTCACAACCACGTCGACGACGGAACAGAGGACGTCTATGCCGTCATCCACGGGACCGGCACCGTCATCGTCGACCGGCAGGAAGTCTCAGTGGGACCCGGACAGTTCATCGCGGTCACGCCTGAGTCGGCGCGACACGTCCGCGCCGGTGATGACGGTCTCATATTTCTCGCTGTCTGCGCAGCTCCGACCTAATCGGCACGAGCTAAGGCACGGTGAACCCGGGGCTCGAGTTCGACCACGCAGCAGCCGTCCGCGCGGGTGGCGGTCCCCGATGGACTTCCGCTTGACACAGCGCGCCGCGGCGCCGGTCAGGAGGATTGGAGGGGCGTCTGTTGGGACCCGCCCCCCGAGGCCAGCCGAGCGCCATCGCCGCCGCAGTGAGGCCTTATTCGCACCGAGCATAGGCATTCGCTCGCTTTACTCCACCGGCTACGGCACGCCAGTTCCGTCATCGGAACCGATCACCCGGCCACGGTGTATGCGGACAGGTTCGATCGATGACCCGACGGTGACACCGTGGCCCTGGCATCCCCGATGGAGGAGGCTGTGCCTCCGCACATGAGTCAGACCACGATCATCTCGGCCGCTTCCGAAGATCAGTGTCTGATCGCTGCCGCGAAGGCCGGCGATCAACGCGCGTACGGGCAACTGCTCGAACGCCATCAGGCGATGGCGTTCCGCGCCGCGTACCTGATCACCGGCTCGGCCGTGGAGGCAGAGGACGCAGCGCAGGACGCGTGCGTGAAGGCGTGGCAGGCACTGTGGCGGTTCAGGCCAGACGCGCCGTTTCGTCCGTGGCTGGTTCGAATCGCCATCAACGAGGCTCGCAATCGCCGTCGTGGCGCCGGCCGCCGCGCGACGCTGGCGCTGCGCCTGAACCCAGAGTCTGCCGGCAGCGGCTCGGCCCCGTCGGCCGAGAGCGTGGTCCTGGCCGGCGAGGAGCGCGTCCACCTCGCGTCGGCGGTCAGGCGGCTTCGCGAGGACGATCAGCTCGTGATTGCCGCTCGGTACTTCCTCGGGCTGTCCGAGGCGGAGACCGCGGTCGCGTTGGGGCTGCGTCGCGGGACCGTGAAGTCGCGGCTGTCCCGCGCGCTGGGCCGGCTGCATACGGAGCTGGACGTGACCGGATGACCGGCGATCTCGAGCAGCGGTTGGTAGCGCTGGGCGCGATTCTCGAGCGGCCACAGGCGCCCGATGTCGTGCCGGCAGTGCTGGCGAGGCTGCCGGCACGTCCCCAACGGCATCGACGTCCGGCGCGGAGGACACTGGTCGTGGCGCTCTCCGCGACGCTGCTGCTGGCGGGCGGCGCGATGGCGGTCCCGCCGACGCGTGATGCGATCCTGCGGATACTCGGACTGCGTGGTGTCAGGATCGAACGCATTCCGCAGCTCCCGCGGCTCCCAGCCAGCGCCGGGCTCGGGCTCGGTCAGCGCATCGCGCTCGCCCGCGCGCGCCACGCCGCCGGCTTCACTGCGCTACTCCCACCAGGGTCGCCGGCCGCCTATCTGGGCCACGACGTCCCCGGAGGGCGCATGTCGCTGCTCGTCGGACGCGTGCTGATCATGGAGTTCCGCGGCACTACCACTCCCTTTATCTTCAAGGTCATCGGGCCCGGCACCCGGGTCAAGCGCGTGCGTGTCAACGGCGGGCCGGGCGTCTACCTGTCGGGCGCCCCGCACGAGGTGCTCTTCCAGGCGCAGACCGGCCAGATTCAGACCGACCGCGTTCGACTCGCCGGCAACGTCCTGATCTGGCAGCAGAGGCGTCTGACCATCCGCATCGAGGGAACCCGCACCCTCGGACAGGGACTCGCTCTCGCGCGGTCGCTGCGATGAGGATGGGTGGAGACGCCGCTGGGAACGATCCGGGCCGCTCAAACGTATGGGGTGTAGCGCAGATCCCAGCGGAGGAGGATGGCGATGAGAACAACCTCGTTGACGGCACCGCTCGCGTGTTGGCTGGCGCTGATGGTCCCGCAAGGCGCACTCGCGGCCGGCGGGCCGGTCGCGCCGGTCCAGGGCAGCTACATAGGGGTGCCTGGCAGCCCTGATCGTTACGCCGCGTTCGACGCCAGGGGCAACACGGTCGTCAAGCGACAAGAGGTAGGCGCGGGGCCCGCCGTGTCCGAGTTGCGGGTGTCTGGTCCCTACGGGATTCCGGGTGTCGACTACCGCGGCTCGATGACGGGCCTCTCGGCAGACGGCCGTAACCTCATACTCGCCGAGCTTCCAGGAAATGGCCCGCCTCGCACCACACGGCTGCTCGTGCTCGATACCAAGCCCCTAGCCGTCCGGGCCAGGCTCACGCTGCGGGGTTGGTCAACGGTCGACGCGATCTCTCCTGGTGGTCGGTGGCTCTACCTGATCCACTATGTGTCGTCCAACGTCAGCAGGTATGAGGTCCAGGCGTATGACCTGTCCGCCCGCCGGCTCCTTGCCAAGCCGGTGGTAGACCCGCGTGACCGCGGCGAGGCGATGATCGGCGTTCCGCTCAATCGCGTGATGAGTGCCAGCGGCCGGTGGGCATACACGCTCTACCTCCGCCCGTCGGGTGTTCCGTTCGTCCACGCCCTCGACACGACGGGGCGCCGGGCGGTGTGCATCGACCTCCCATCGCTCTCGACCGTGGACACCGGGAGCGCGCACCTCGCCCTCGGTCCTGGCGGAACGACGCTCCACGTCGACGCCGGCGGCGCGACCGCGGCCGTGATCGACACCCGTACGTTCACGGTCAGCGCGGGTGGCGGGCACTCTGTGGCCGTCCGGGTCCGGCTAGCGGCGCATGGGCGTCGCGACGCGCGCGGCCAGCGCGACGTTGCCTGGGAGCTCATCGTCTTGTCGGTCGCCGCGCTAGGCGTGGTTGCCTTTGTCGGCGTTGGGGTGGCGAAGTCCAGGCGTCACCGGCCGGACTATGGCCGCGGCCCCGAGGGAGCCACGGTCACCGATCGCGAACCGACCGACGGAGTTCGGGCCGATGAGGAGGCGCCCGTCGCTTAGCCTAATCCGGCAGGTCGAGCTGGCGATGACCGAGCCCTCGAGGATCCTGGTGCGTTCCAGCTCCGATCTGAGATCGGCATCACCAGCTTCTTGACCGAACAGACCACACCGGTTCTCGCGATCCACGATTCGTAGGAGCCAGAACCCCGCGCGGGGCGAGGTTGGGCCAGCCGGTGATCGCGGACGCCCGTTGAGAGCCGATCAGTGGATGCACGGCGCCAACTGGCTAGTGCCGGCCGCCACCGCCTGCCGGCCTGATGCTCGCCGCACTCACGCTCGCTCGACCTGCCAGCAAGTTCGATCCCTCGGCAGCGCGACTTCTGCCCAAACCCGGTAGCCGTGCGTGCGCTCCGAGCCCCACTTATCGGCCAGCTGATCGACGATCTGCAAGCCGAAGCCGCCGAACGTGGGGTTTTCCCGCACCCGAGCGTCCCCACCGGACAGACCAGGGTCAAGCACAGCGATCAGGAGACGTTCCTCGCGGATGCCGACGCGGACCTGGAGTTGATGATCCTCTCCACAGCCGGAATGGAGAACCGCGTTCGTGACCAGTTCGCTGGCCACCAACATCGCGTCGCCGATTGCCCAAGCAGCGTCTGGAACGTCGCTGAGAGCTTGGCGCACAGCGGCAGGAGCGTGCTCGTCGCACGGCAGGTTGAGTTGGAGAAGCTCCGCTTGCAAATCCAATATGCCCTCTGCTTTTCCCCGCTGAGCACGGTTCCAATCAAGGCAGCCCCAAGCGGGGCGTATCGACGCACACCACCTGATGCAGTTCGGTCGTGAGCCGGGCGATCTCCTCGGTCAGCTTGGTGTTCTCGGCCAGCATCGTCAGGTGCACTATCTCACCCTCGAGAGTTCGCCGACGGACGCTTTGCGGGGCCTCTCCGGCACAGGAGCCGCGGCATCGTCGAGCTCGGCGAGGAACGCCTCGACCACCGCTGGGTCGAACTGCAGTCCGGCGCACCGGCGCAACTCGACGGTTGCGTCCCGCTCGGCGATACCGCGACGATAGGGCCGGTCGGCGATCATCGCGTCAAAGGCATCGCACACCGCCACTATGCGGGCGCCCATCGGAATCTGTTCCCCGACCAGGCCGTCGGGATAGCCACCGCCTGCCCAGCGCTCATGGGACGCCCGCACCAGCGGCGCGATCTGCTCGAGGGCGGGTGCGGCGGCCAGCATTCGCTCGCCGATGATCGTGTGAGTGCGCATGATCTCCCACTCGGCGTCATCCAGCGGGCCGGGCTTTTCAAGAATCTCGCGCGGGATGGCCAGCTTGCCGACGTCGTGCAGCTCGGCCGCCCGGACGACATCGTCCACCGCTGCGAACGACATGCCCAGCCGGCGCGCGATCGCGCCAGCGAGAGCGGTGACATCCTTGGCGTGGGCCTTCAGCGCCGGCTGTTGCTCACCCAAGGCCGTGAGCAACACGTCGCGGGCCTGCTGTCGGGCGGCGGCGGGCCGCCGTTCCTTCTGGGCGTACATGCGCCGGTCAGAGATCCGCATGGCGGCGGACACGTCTTGCGCCTCGCGCGGGAGCTCTACCACGCCGAAGGAGGCGGTGACCGACCAGTCCGGACTGTCGTCGCGAAGGGCTAAACAGGCGGCATCGATCACGCGATTGCCCCCTTCGTTAGCGCCGACCAAGACGCAGAATTCATCCCCGCCCAGCCGATAGGCGACCCCGGCGGGGGCCACGGCATCTGCGAGCCGGTGGGCGAGCGAGAACAGCAGCTGGTCGCCATCCGGGTGGCCATAGGTGTCGTTAAAATGCTTGAAACCGTCGAGATCGAAAAGCGCCAGGAGATGCGGGGTCCGCTCGTGGCAGATGCGGTTCAGGTCGGCTAGCAGCCGCCGACGGTTGGGCAGAGACGTGAGCTCGTCGGTCAGGGCAAGGCGGCGGCTGTCCGCCAACGCCCGCAGCTCCGTGAAGGACCGGTACAGACGTGCGAAGGAGATCAACAGGGTGGTCACCGCTAGCAGCGAGGCGACCGGGCCGAGGCTGAGGACGTTGTTCAGAGCCACGATCGCCAGCGAGACAACCGAGAACGCGACCGGCACGAACGCGTGCAGCCTACGGGCTTGAACTGGGGGGGCCGCCTGTGGGGATGACTGCTGCCGGGCCGCGAGAGCGACCAGCACGATCCCAGCCGTCCAGCCGAAATTTGACCACGCGCTGCCGGCATCGTTCCCGCTCAGCACGCGGGGGAACACCATTACGTCACCCACGGTGATCAGGAGGACGGCGCCAGCGAGGAGCGCCTCGTTGCGATTCAGGCGCCAGCCGAGCACTGACCCCAGCCCGACGAGCAGCCCGAGCAGAGCTACGTCCTCGAACGGGTACACGAGACTCGTGATGATCGCCCCCAGGTCGCCGAGCTCAGCGTCGACGAGTTTGAAGACGAAGGCCGCTGTCACGGCCGCCGTCCCGAGCGCCACGATCAGCCCATCCAGCCACACATCGCCCGAGAGTCCGCCGACTCGAGCGCGTGTGTGGTGCCACAGGCCTGTCGCGAAGGCGAGCGGGAAGCCGAAGTAGCCGATGTCAGCCGGTGACGGCAGCGACAGTAGGGCGGGCGCGACGAGCAGCGCGTAATAGAGGTTTGCGGCAGCCCAGCACGTGCACGCGACTCCCAACCAAGCCCACGTCAGACGCTCAACGGGTCTGGCTCTCACCCGGGCGAAGCACAGGCCGGCGCCAGCGGCAAACACCAAGGTCGAAGCCCAGGTGGACAGCCACACGAACAGCGAATGGCCGACGACACCGACTGCGGCCCCGGCGAAGAGTGCCGGAACGACGAGCAGCGCCAAGGGCGACCAGCCATACACCAGCCGCCTCAGCGCAGAAGCCATGTGGTGGTATCGGCCGCTCGAGTTCGGAGCTGAAATGAGCGCCGTCGTGGGCTCAGCCGGAGATCGCCCGGCGGACGCTTAACCGACCGCGTGCTCGCGGCGCAACCGCTCGAGCACCGTCGCGGCGGTTGGATTGCGATCCAGGACCAGCTTGCGCACCATGCTCGAGTCCACCTTGGCCGGCTCGGTCTCGGAAAAGAAGTCCTCCAGAGTGCCAGCGAAGCGCAACGGGTCGTCGAGATGAGGAAAGTGCCCCGCCCGATCGAACAGCTCGAGCCGGCTTCCCGGCATGCCCTTGTGGGCAGGGGCCGCGTGCTCGACGGGGATGATCCGATCGCGGGCGCCCCAGACGATCAGGGTCGGCATCTGCGAGGCCAGGTACAGCCGGTCGGTGGCGTTGATGCGCTGCCCGGTGGGGTCGATCACGCTGCGCAGAGTGTGGATGAAGGCGTTGCGCGCCTCAGCGTTGGACAGCGACTGGTAGCCACGGGCCATCTCGGTCAGATCTGGACGCGTGTGCAGGCCGATCTTGCCCAGGGCGCGAGGGATGATCGCGGCCGCTTCGAGTACGCGCGGGTGGGCGAGCCAGGGGAGGACGAACTCCGAGCCGGGCAGCGCCGCCGCCCGCAACAGCGGGCTGACCTCAGGGCCGAGGCCGCCGCTTGACACCAGGACAAGCCGCTCACAGCGCTCGGGGAACTGGTAGGCGAACTGCATCGCGATCCCGCCGCCCAGCGAATGCCCGACCACGCTGGCCCGGTCGATGTCCAGGCCGATGAGCAAGTCTCGGATACCCGACGCGTGCGCGCCCAGGGAGTAGTCGCCGCGGGGCTTGGCTGAGTCGCCGTGTCCGAGCAGATCTGGGGCGACCACCGTGTGGCCCTCGGCCAGCAGGGCGACGATCTGATCCCACTGCGCGGCCCGGCCGGCGACGCCGTGGATCAGAACCACCGGCGGTCCCTGGCCGGCGATCGTGAAATTCACTCGGTGCCCGTGCAGCGAGACCTCTACGTGTTCGATGGCCGGAACCGCCCGGACCCGGCGCACAGCGGGCTTGGCGGGCCGAGGCTTACGCGCAGGGGCGGCGGGCATCTAACGCACAGTACTGGGGTTTCGCCGCCCGGCGGCGTGGCCCGTGGCCATCACCCAACAATCGGGAGTGTGCGGTCCTCAGAGAGCAGGTCCAGGGCCTCCTGCATCGTCTCGGTGACCAACTCGTAGCCCTCGCTGATCTCGGGTTTGGCCCCGAGGCGACGCTTGAGGTCGATGGGCGGCAGCACCCGGACGGTGATCTTGGCCGGCAACGGCACCCGCAGGGGCAGATCGAGCACGGTGAGGCCGAGCGGAAAGCCGATCTGGGCCGGAAGCACCTTGAGTCGCAGCAGCCGGTCAAGCTGCAGGCGTCGAGCCAGACCGCGTCCCTGACCGAGGAACAGAGCCGTCTCCTGGCCACCGATCGCCACCACCGGCACGATCGGCGTCCCCAGCTCGAGCGCGAGCCTGACGAATCCGGTGCGGTTCGCGAAGTCGATCTCGTCGGACTCCCAGGAGGGGCGATAGGTCTCGTGGTCGCCGCCCGGGTAGACGAGCAGCGCCGCGTCCCGCGCGAGCGCTTCGCGCATGTTCTCCGGCGAGGCTGGGATTGTGCCGTAGCGCGACAGCATGGCTCGGACGCCGGGTACGGCGAAGACGAGATCGTGGGCGAGCTGATGGAAGCGGCGGTCGGCGCCGAAATGGTGGTAGAAGGCATGGCCGAAGACAAACGTGTCGGCGATCAGCGTGCCGCCGGAATGGTTGCCGACCAGCAGGACCGGCCCGTCGGGGATGTTCTCGAAGCCACTGACCTCGCCCCGGAAGTACAGGCGACAGATCGAGCCGATGGTCGGCAGGGTCGCCCGGATGTAGTCCGGGTCGCGGGCGTCGATCTCAAGTTCGGAGGCATCGCCGAGCAGATCGAGTACGTCGAGCGCTTGCGCGATGTCGCCCAGGACGGTCGCCGCCATCCGCGCGGCGCCTCTCGCGGGAGGTCGGGCGCGGCTCAGCACCTCGTCAACGATCGAACCCTCCATAGTCGCGGGTCTACCCCGGATCGGGCCGGCGCAGACGCGCGATACGCGAGAGTGTTCGCTGCGCGGCTCGGTGGTCACCGCCCGGCTCTATCGTTGTACCAGTGGCCTCATGGGAATCAGCGAGTTTCGAGAACGAGGCGGCCGGCGCGTGGTTTTTGGTCGTCGAAGAGGCGGTCGATCCCGGGTCGGTAATCGCCGAGACGCTCGACGCCGCTCTGGCCGAGGCCGAGCAGCTCGAGCTGGATCTCGCCTGCCAGGCGATTGCGGCCGCCGAGCTATCGGCTGCGTGTGCCGGTCATCCCGGTGAACAGCTTCCCGACCACATCCGGATCTGGACACAGAGCCATCCCCACCTTCCGCACGACTCAGAGATAGAGCACGCCATCCACGCGGTCACGCGCATTCGCGAGGACAGCGAGCTGCGTCAGAGCTGGCAGGCCTCGGGAGCGGAAGCGGGGAGGGCGTGGCGGCGCGAGATCGACGATCTCATCGCCCGCCTCCGGCGGTCGGGAGCGGGGGAGCCGGCGACGCTGGCGCCGTGAGGGAAACTCGGCCGGCGCTCCGTTCCAGGTATCAGCTGGCCGTGCTGCTCTCTCGGGCTTCGGACGCCTCGTCCTCGCGGACCCGGCGCCATTCGGCGAGCCGCGCGCGCCAGCCGTGACCGCGCCCGCCGGTCGCGCTCTCCGCTTGGACGGCCAACCGCTCGTGCGCGTCCGGACCTGGCCCGAGGACGTAAATCTCACACAGCCCGAGCACCCATCGGACCCGCGGGTCCGCGCCCGAGACCGTGACTCTCGTGCCCTGTTCGCACACGCCTCGCAGTAGGCCGCAGAGCTGTCCGAGACTCTGATTTCCGATGCTGGGGGTGGCGCCGAGGTCGATCACGAGCGCGCGGTGACCGTCGCTCAGCGCCGCATCGATCCCGGCCGCCAGCTCCCGGACCGAGCTATCGTCGGCTTGGCGGTCAAGGGCGAGTACCCGCGGGGGCCGCTGCGGCTGGCCGTCGGTCACTCGGCCCGGCTCCCGACAGTGGGGGCCGCAGGCGTCATGCGGCGGGCACTACCCATCCGATGATGGCGATGTACTGCACGGTGGCCGCGGCGATGACGAGCACGTGGAAGATCTCGTGAAAGCCGAAGGTCCGGGGCCACGGGTCCGGTCGCCGCCGGGCGTATACGACTGCCCCGAGGGAGTAGATCAGGCCGCCACCACCGAGCAGAGCCAATGGCGCGGGCGTGAGCACGCCGACAAGTTGGGGGATGGCAATCACGGCGAGCCAGCCGAGAAGCAGATAGCTCCCGGCCACGACGCTTCGTGGTGCGCTGAGCCAGCCGAGCCTCAAGCCGACCCCCGCCGCTGCCCCTGCCCAGGCGAGGACCAGGATGATCCAGAGCACGGCGCCATGAAGAACGAGCGCGATCGCCGTGTAGGTGGCCGCAATGAAGACATAGATCGTCCCGTGGTCGATCCGCTGGAGCAACGGCTTGAAGCGCGCGGGGCCAGGCCAGCGGTGATACAGCCCACTGGCTGCGAACAGGGCGACGAGACCGATGCCGTAGACCGTCGCGGCGGCCGCGGTGCGTTCGGTGGGTGCGACGGCGACGATCGTGATCGCCGCGGCCAAAGCCACCACCGCGGCCCCGGAGTGGGATGCACCACGCAGCCGCGGGACCGCCGCGGCCCGTCCTGGGTCGCTGTGCGCCTGCCGTATATCGGCCCGGTCTGCGGGGAGGATCGGATGTCCCTTCCTCGTCGCGGCCATGTCCGGCCGGTCCGACCGGCACGCACCTCGTAGGTCCTTACGAGGGTACTCGGTGGGCCGGAGCTATCGCTCCGAGCGGAGCGTGTGTGAGAATTCCAAGCGGTGCAGTCGGAATTACGCGCTGAGCTTACGCGTTGGCCCGTTACGTGCGGCGCCAGCGGCCCGCGCTTAGAAGCGATCCCGGGTGCTACGTTGAGTAAAATCCGCCGTCCACTCCTCGTGACGGCGTGCGTTCGACCGGCCCTTTCTGAGCTCTCTGCCGTGCGACCGCTCCCCCTCGAGACGCTCGTCGGGAGATTGGCATGGACGAAGACGGAATCCGCACTCTGCTGTCAAGTCTCGCGCGACCTCACCCGTCGGGCGGACAAGCCATCGAGCGCGCGGCGCTGCTCGCCGCGGGACCGGACTTTCCTCAAGTGTTGGCCTGGATCACCGACCACGACGGCCATCCCGAGGCACTCAAGCCGGTCACGGTCGGGGGCGGGGGTCTCCACGGGTCGCGCGTGAGCGGTGGCGGCTCCGGCCACCAGTCAACGCCCCTGCGCTACGTGTTGGCCGCGGGCGTGCTGACGTGAGCGCCGCCGCCGGGAACCGCGCCAGGAGCTGATTGGCGCTGGACGCCTGGGGTAACTCCAGACAAACCAGTGACGGAGGTAACTGATGCTCACCATCACCACGGACGCGACCGAGGCCATCGGTCAAATCCTCGCCGACCCTGAGGTGCCCGGCGGAGCCGGCATCAGGATTGCGGCCGCCGGTCCGGCCATGAACGGCGATGGGCCCGCGACCGGCACCCTGCAGATCGTGGTTGCCGATGAGCCCGCGATCAGCGACGAGGTGATCGAGGACGAGGGCGCCCGCATCTTCGTCGACGACAGCCTGTCGGCGTTCTTGGCTGACAAACTGCTCGATGTCTCGCTCGATGGTGAGCAGGTTCAGTTCACCCTCGGCGACCGGGAATAATCCGAGACCTGTCCGCCCTTCAGCGTCCCCAGACCTCCTCGGCGACCGCGACGATCAGCTCGAGTTTGGCGCGCTGCTCGTCGATCGAAAGCCGGTTGCCCTCCTCGGTGGAGGAGAAGCCGCACTGAGGTGAGAGGCAGAGCTGATCGAGCGAGACGTGCTGGGTGGCCTCCTCGATCCGGCGTTTGAGCAGATCCGCGTCCTCGAGCGCCGGCTGCTTAGTCGTGACCAGGCCGAGCACGACGGTCTTTCCGGCCGGGACGAAGCGCAATGGCTCAAAGGTGCCCGAGCGTTCGTCGTCGTACTCGAGGAAGTAGCCGTCGACCTCGAGCTCGCCGAACAGGGCTTCGGCCACGGTTTCGTATCCGCCCTCGGCGGCCCACATCGATTGGTTGTTGCCCCGGCATAGGTGCGTGGTGACGGTGAGCCCCTCCGGCCGCCCGGCCAGGGCTCGGTTGAGATTGGCGATGTACTGCTCGTGCAGGTGATCGGGGTCGCCGCCGATCGACTCGATGTGGGCGCGCTGCGCAGGGTCGTTGATGTAGGCCAGGCTCGTGTCGTCGAGCTGGAGATAGCGGCATCCGAGCTCGTGCGCGCCGCGCAGCTGCTCGGCGTATGCGCGGGCCAGGTCCGCCCAGAAGGCGTCGAGCTCGGGGTAGACATCGGGGTCGATGGCAGATCGACCGCCGCGGTAGTGGACCATGCTCGGGGAGGGAATGGTCAGCTTTGGCGTCTGGCTCTCTCTGGCATGGTCGCGGAGGAACCGAAAAGCGTCAGCGAAGATCGTCTCGGGCAGCGTGACCGGAGCGGTCACGCGCATCGCCGGGGGACTGAAGTCAAGCTCGCCCGTGCGGTCCCGAAACTGGACGTGGATGCTTTCGCCCGGCACCTGCTCGACGCCCCCCAGCGAGTAGATGAAGTCCATGTGCCACGAGCTGCGCCGGAATTCGCCGTCGGTCACCGTCCGCAGCCCGGCCTCGCGTTGGAGTGCGATGACCTCGAGGATCGCCTCGTCTTCCTCCTCGCGCAGGGCGGCGGCGTCGATCTCGCCGGCGCGAAAGCGCGCCCGGGCGCGGGCCAGGGTGGGGGGACGCAGCAGACTGCCGACGTGATCAGCACGGAAGGGGGGAAGCTCACGAACCGACATGGATCGCCTAGCTGGACTGCAGTTCGGCCAGGACTGACTCAGCCAGCCCCCGCAGCAGCTGCACCTCACGATCGCCGAGGTCGGGCCGGACCTCCCGCGCGAGGCAGCAGAGCATGTAGAGCTCGGAACTGGAAGGCTGAATCGGGACGCCGAGCCAGGCGCGGACGCCGAGCTCGCGAGCCATGGCCAGGTCGCTCACCTGCTCGTCCGCTGCTGCGTCGCGGACGTAGTTGCCGATGCGACCCTCGAGGAATTGCTGACAGAAGGTGTCTGCCAACGGTACGGAGGCACCCGGCGTCAAGGCCACAACGGGCCATTCGCCCGCCACCCGCTGAGCGATCTCCTGGCCGTCGCGGATCTCCGTCAAAAGCGCCATGTCAACGCCGAGCAGCTCACGGGTCAAGCCGACCAGGGCGTCCAGGCGGCCATCGGGTTGGGAACCGACAATGGCTGTGCTGGCGAGCCTTTCCCGGGGGACTCCACATTCCGGACAGGCCCCGTGAAGCGCGCTCCGGGGCGTGTAGCTCAGAACTCCGCAGCTTCGGCAGCGAATGTAGGGCAAGCCGTCAGTCCGCTCCGTCGCGGTTGCTCACTTGGTCGACGGTATCACCGCCCAGGACACCCGCCGTGCATTCCTGACCTGCATCTGAT
>JBOGYN010000738.1:0-6583 GCA_050696855.1 Solirubrobacteraceae bacterium
AAGTGGATGTGGCACGAGCTGCCCTCGCGCTCGTTGATCTTGGCCATGAAACTGATCGCCATGCCCTCCTGAGCTGCGATCTCCTTGGCGCCGTTCTTGTAGATCGAGTGATCGTCGGCGGTGCGCAAGGCGTCGGCGAAGCGGAAGTTGATCTCGTGCTGGCCGAGATTGCACTCGCCCTTGGAGTTCTCGACCTCCAGCCCCGCGTGCTCCATCGAGTTACGGATACGCCGGATCAGGGGCTCGATCCGAGCCGTACCGAGCAGCGAGTAGTCGACGTTGTAGAGGTTGGCCGGCTCGAGGTCGCGGTAGCCCTTGCGCCACGCTGACTCATAGCTGTCGCGGAACACGAGCAGCTCGAGCTCGGTAGCGGCGTTCGTGCCCCAGCCGCGCTGGACCAGACGCTCGAGCTGGCCGCGCAGGATCTGTCGTGGCGACGCCCGGACGGGCGTCTCGTCTGACCAGGCGAGATCGCAGAGCACGATCGCCGTGCCCGCCTGCCAGGGCACCGGGCGCAGCGTGGCCAGGTCGGGTTGGAGTGAGAAGTCGCCGTAGCCGCGGGCCCATGAAGCCATCTCATAGCCCTCGACCGGGTTCATCTCGACGTCGACGGCGAGCAGGTAGTTGCAGCCCTCGGCACCGTGCTCGGCGACTTGCGCAACGAAGTGTCGGGCGGTCAGCCGCTTGCCTTGGAGGCGGCCCTGCATGTCGGTCAGGGCGAGCAGGACGGTGTCAATTTCACCGGATTCGACCTTGCCCCGCAGCTCGTCGAGATTCATCGCCGGGCGCTCCGCATTCGCCACACGGGGCGGAAGGTATAGGAACTGAGCCTTAGCCGCTAGGTTTTCCGGCGATGACCGAACCCGGGGACATCGTGGGCAAGCTCGAGCCTGAGCTGGGTCGCGCCGCTGGTCCCCCCGAACCGCTGGACGGCGGGATCACCAATCGCAACTTCCGGGTGCGGTTCGGGACGCGTGAATGTGTCCTGCGCCTGCCCGGCGCCAGCACTGGACTGCTCGGGATCGACCGCGAGGCCGAACGCCTCGCGAGCACGGAGGCGGCCCGCCTGCGCATCGCTCCCGCCCTGGTGGCGGCTGGGGAGGGGTACCTGGTCACCGAGTTCGTCGACGGTGAGCCGATCGATTCTGATCAGCTGCGGGCCGCGCCCGCGTCGGCGGCGCATGCTCTGCGCGCCTTTCACGACTCCAAGCTGTCGCTGCCCACGCGCTTCTGGGTACCGGAGCTGCTCGCCGAGTACGAGCGGATCGTCGGCGAGCGCGGTGGCTCAGTACCGCAGACCTACGCCCGCGCGCAGACCCTGGCGGCTGACATCGCCGACGCGCTCCCCCTCACCGATCCGGTCCCGTGCCACAACGATCTGCTCGGTGCCAATGTCCTGGCTCGCCGCTCCCGGGCGGGCGGGACCGATTTGATCCTGGTCGATTGGGAATATGCCGGGACCGGCCATCGGGTGTTCGACCTCGGAAACCTGGCCGTCAACAATGACTTTGACACCGCCGCCGAGGACCGGCTGCTCGAGGCCTACTACGGCGAGGCCCCGAGCCCTGGACGCCGGGCCGCTCTGGGCCTGATGCGGATCATGTCCGACGCTCGAGAGGGCGCCTGGGGCGTGGTTCAGGGCGTCATTTCGGAGCTCGACTTTGACTTCGCGGGTTATGCCCGCCGGCACTTCGCCCGGCTCGAGCGGGCCGCCTCTGGCCCGGATCTTGAGCATTGGCTCCGGGTCGCGTCCGCCGAACCTCCGGTCCTGCGCCCTGAGGTCGTCGGCTGATGGTTCGCCCGCGCGAGCTCCCGGCCCGTGCCCGCGTGGTGATCATCGGCGGGGGCGTCGGGGGCGCGGCGATCGCCTACCACCTCGCCCAGAGGGGCGAGCGCGATGTTGTCGTGCTGGATCGCAACGAGCTCACCAGCGGCTCGACCTTTCACTCCGCCGGGCTGGTCGGCCAGTTGCGGGGCAGCGTCTCGCTGACGCGGATGATGATGGACTCGGTCGAGCTCTACCGCCAGCTCGACTGCGGTTGGGTGGAGTGCGGCGGTCTGCGGTTGGCGTGCACACCCGAGCGCGAGCAGGAGGTCATGCGCCAAGTCGCCTGGGCCAAGACCTTCGGGCTGCCGCTCGAGCTGCTCTCGCCCCGCGAGGCCCAGGCGCTGTTTCCGCTCATGGTCACCGACGGTGTGCGCTGCGCTTCCTACCTGCCGACCGACGGTTACCTTGACCCCTCGTTGCTCACCTACGCGCTGATCGAGGGCGCCCGCGAAGGGGGACACCAGGTCTTCACCCACACCAGGGTCGAGGAGATCGTGGTCGACGCCGGAAGGGTCGCCGGCGTGCGGACTCAGTGGGGCGACGTCGAGGCCGAAGTGGTCGTCAACGCCGGCGGCATGTTCGCCGCCGAGCTGGGGCGCATGGCCGGCGTCCGCGTCCCGGTCATCCCCTTCGCCCACGAATACCTGGTCACCCAGCCGTTCCGCGATCGCGGGGCGGGCGGGGACATCGTCCATCTGCCAACCCTGCGCGACCCCGATCTGCTGATCTACTTCCGCGAGGAGGGGGCCGGCCTGGTCATGGGCGGCTACGAGCGGGCCAGCGCGCCCTGGGCGCTTGACGAGCACCAAGCCGATCGAATTCCCGCAGATTTCAACGGCCGGCTGCTCGAGGAGGACTGGCCACGCTTTGAGGAGATCGCCACCAACTCGGCTCGGCGGGTGCCGGCCATGGAGGACGTCAGGGTCACCCGATTGATCAACGGTCCCGAGGCGTTCACGCCCGACAACGAGTTCTGCCTGGGTGAGACCGAGGTACGGGGGTTCTTCGTCGCCGCCGGTTTCTGCGCCCACGGGCTGGCCGGTGCCGGAGGCATCGGCAAGGTGATGGCGGACTGGATCCTGGCCGGCGAGCCGCCCCTGGACGTTTGGGAGATGGACATCCGCCGTTTCGGCCCGCAGTACCGCTCCCACCGTTACTCGCTCGCGCGGGCCAGGGAGGTGTATGAGACCTACTACGACATCCGCTACCCCGGACACGAGCGCCAGGCGGGTCGACCATTGCGCACCTCGAGCGCCTACGCGTGGCACCGTGAGCACGGCGCCGTGTTCGGCGAGAAGTCCGGGTGGGAGCGCGTGAACTGGTACGAGAACAACGAGGCGGCCGGCGACGAGGCGCTCCGGCCCCGCGGCTGGGCCGGCATGCACTGGTCGCCGGCGATCGGGGCCGAGGCGCTGGCCACGCGCGAGCGCGCCGGCCTGTTCGACGAGTCGTCATTCGCCAAGCTCGAGGTCTCGGGGCCCGGTGCCGCCGCGTTGCTCGAGCGCCTGTGTGACAACCACGTCGCCCGTGACGTCGGCCGCGTCACCTACACCCAGATGCTCAACCACCGGGGCGGGATCGAGTGCGACTTCACGGTCACGCGCGTGAGCGAGGAGCTGTTCTCGATCGTCACCGGAACCGCCTTCGGCCAGCACGACGCGGCCTGGATCCGCCGCCACCTCCCCGACGACGGCTCGGTTGCAGTGGCCGACGTGACCTCGCGCTGGGCGTGTTTCGCGCTCTGGGGTCCCCGGGCGCGCGACATCCTGGCGCCGTTGACGCCCGATCCACTGGACTTCCCCTTCCTGTCCATGCGCGACCTCGCCGTGGGTGATGTCCCGGTGCGGGCGCTGCGGGTGACCTTCGTGGGCGAGAGCGGCTGGGAGCTCTACTGCCCGGCCGAGTACGGCGCCGGCCTCTGGCGCACGCTGTGGGAGGCCGGTCGCCCGCACGGCCTGACCGCGGCGGGGTACCGGGCGATCGACGCGCTACGCCTGGAGAAGGGCTACCGGGTGTGGGCCGCCGACATCACGCCCGACGAAACACCCCTGGAGGCCGGGCTGGGGTTCTGCGTCCGCGACGACAAGGACTTCATCGGTGCCGATGCCCTTGACAAGCCTCATGAGCGCCAGCTGCGCTGCCTGGTGCTCGAGGATCCGCGCTCGGTCGTGCTCGGAAACGAGCCGGTGCGAGTCAGAGACGAGATTCAGGGTCGGGTGACGAGCGGCGGCTATGGCTACGCGGTCAAGCGGTCGATCGCCTACGCCTACCTGCCGCGCGAAGTGCAGATCGGGGACCGGCTGGAGGTCGACATCTTCGGCCGCTGGGTCGGAGGCGAGGTGGCCCATGAGCCCCTCTTTGATCCAGCCGGCGACCGGCTGCGTTAACCCCGATATTGGAGTGTCAGCGCGCATGATCCGCTTGGTCGTCACGGCATCTCGCCGGTGGGGTCCGGCGCTGGCCGTGGTCGTCGGCTGCGCTCTGCTGGCCGGTGCGGCGGTTGCTGCGACGCCGCTGGTGATCCACAATCCTCAGCGTGACGGGCTCACGGGCCGGCCCCTCTCCTGCCCGGACCCGAGCGTGATTCCGGCCCATCGCGGCCATTGGCGGTACTTCCTGCTCTGCACCTCGGACAACGCTCGCAACGCGTTTCCGCTCTGGATGTCGGAGGACCTCGTTCACTGGTACCCCAACGGATACGTGTTCCCGTACGGACGCCAGCCCTTCTGGGCTGTCCATTCTGACGGGCGCCGCCACGCCGGACTGTTCTGGGCGCCGTCGATGTACCGCATCCAGAACCGTTGGGTGGTCTACTTCGCGGCCCAGTACAACGCCGCCAGCCATGCGCTCGGGTCGGCCCCGCTCAAGCCCGGGACGATGGTCGTCGGCGTCGCCTCGGCGAAGTCGCTGGCCGGGCCCTGGCACACGAAGATTCTGCACTACCCGGGCCAGTTCAACTCTGTCAACGCCCCGGCCCAGCGGGAGATCGCCGGCGGCGACATCGACCCCGGCGTGGTGCGTGATCCGCGCACTGGCCAGCTGTACCTGTTCTGGGCCCAGCAGCGGGAGCAGATCTGGGAGGGCGCGCTGTCGCCCGACGGAATGACGCTGGCGCCCAACGTCCGCGTGGCGATCGGGGTCTCCAAGCCCTGGGAGTGCGATCCCTTCAGCCAGAAATGCACGATCGAGGGACCCGAGCCCTTCTACCACGCCGGCTACATCTACCTGATGTACAGCGCGGCCAGCACCTGGAACTCGAGCTATGCGGTAGGGGTCGCGGCCTCGACCGCGGCGCTGGACCCCGCGCACCCGTTCGTCAAGCTTCCTCAGCCGATCCTGCAGACCGCCGACGGGTTTCTCGGGCCGGGCCGAACCTCCCATCCGATCACCGGCCCCTCGGGCCAGTCACTGATCCTCTATCACGCCCTGCTCAAGCCGCTTCGCTCCCACGCCTCGGGCGCTCGGACGCTGATGCTCGGGACGCTGCGCTGGGTTAACAACTGGCCGCTGATCAACGACGGTCATGCGCACTAGGCGGCGTGGGGTGCCGTCGCGGGCGACGGTGGGTGCCGTCCCGGGGCGCTTCTGGGCGCCACGGTGTGACAAGCGGCGGCGATCCGGGTAGGATCGGAACACGTGACGTGGGGATTTTTATGGCTGATGTTGGCGCTCAAGCTGCCGCTTGCGGCGTTGATCTATCTCGTCTGGTGGGCGATCAAGCAGACGCCCGACGAGGCGGCGCCGTCTGACGAGGACGGCGGCGTCAAGCGCCGCCCCCCGCATCCCCGCCAGCCGTTCCCACGCCACCCGCGCCGCGGCCCCCACGGTGATCCGGTGCCCCAGCCACCCGCTCGCGTCCGCACCACCCGCGCTCGCGTCCGCACGCTCGGCCATTAGGGCCCCAGCGAAAATTCGCGCCCTCGGCCGGCGGCCCGCCTGACCTCCGCGGTCGCTGGCAGACTTGCGGACCATGAACAGCGCGAGCGCATCAGTGCTCTCCGACGGGACGATCCTCTCGATGGTGAGCGAGGGCCGGATCAAGATCGAGCCCTGGGACCCCGGCCTGGTCCAGCCGGCCAGCGTCGACCTGCGCCTGGGTGACTCGTTTCGGGTGTTTCACAACCACCGCGCGTCGGCGATCGATCTTCGTCACCCCCCCGACAACCTGACCGAGGAGGTGATCGTCCCCGAAGGCGAGTCGTTCGTGATCCACCCGGGAGAATTCTGCCTCGGGCGAACACTGGAGTGGGTCGAGTTGCCCGGCGACATCGTGGCTCGGATCGAGGGCAAGTCCTCCCTCGGGCGCCTCGGCCTGATCGTCCATGCCACGGCGGGCTTCTGCGATCCCGGCTGGAAGGGCACGCTCACCCTCGAGCTCAACAACCTGACGCGGATCCCGATCAAGCTCTACCCCGGACTGGAGATAGCTCAGCTTTCGTTCATGACGCTGGACCGCCCGGCGCTGCGGCCGTACGGAAGCCCCGAACTGGGCAGCCATTATCAGGGCCAGCGCGCGGCCACCGCGAGCCGCTACGGGTCCGGGCGGGCGGGACCAGAAACCGGCTGGGTGGGGTCGGAATCCGAGCGGATCGGATAGGCTCGCGCCCGTGCTGGCCACGCTGATCGCCGCTGCCGAGCCCTCCAAGACGCCGTTTTTCATCGCCGGCGGGCTGCTCGCCGTGTGGGCCGTGGTCCTGGCCGGCCTGGGCCTCACCCAACCGGAGTTCCCCTTCGGTCAGCGCGGCCAGCGGGGAG
>JBOGYN010000739.1:0-8095 GCA_050696855.1 Solirubrobacteraceae bacterium
CTTGTGGACGGCGTCCACCGCGAGCCCGTGCCGCTCGAGCACCTTCGCGGTGCCCCGCGTCGCAACGAGCCGGAATCCCATCTCGGCGAGGTTCCGGCCGATGTTGACAATCCCGCGCTTGTCCCGGTTCCGCACGGAGAGAAACGCCTTGCCGCCCCGCGGCAGGGTCGACCCCGCGGCGAGCTGCGCCTTCAGATACGCCGTGCGAAACTCTCGCCCGATCCCCATCACCTCGCCGGTGGAGCGCATCTCGGGCCCGAGCAGTGAGTCGGCCCCGGCGAAGCGGTCAAAGGGCAGCACCGCCTCCTTGACGCACACGTGCGGGACTTGGTCCCCACCCGCCTCGTCGGGGAGCCCGAGGTCGCTTATCCGCTCGCCGAGCATGATCCGGCAGGCCAGCTTGGCCAGCGGGAGCCCGATCGCCTTGGACACGAACGGCACCGTCCGGGACGCGCGCGGGTTGGCCTCGATCACGTGCAGGCCGTCGTCGCCATGGATCGCGAACTGGACGTTGAGCAGACCGACGACCCCGAGGGCCAGGGCGATCCCGGTGGCCTGCTCGCGGATCCGTTCGAGCATCGGTGCCCCGAGGGTATGCGGCGGCAGGACGCAGGCCGAGTCGCCGGAGTGGATTCCCGCCTCCTCGACGTGCTGCATGATCCCGGCGATCCACACCTCGGAGCCGTCGCACAGGGCATCGACGTCGACCTCGATCGCGTCCTCGAGGAAGCGGTCGAGGTAGATCGTGGGGCGGGTGGGGTCAGTGTCCGCGCCGGCCCGGCGCAGGTAGTCGCGCAGTCCGTCGACGCTGTAGACGATCTCCATCGCGCGGCCGCCGAGCACGTAGCTGGGACGCACGAGCAACGGGAAGCCGACGTCGGGGGCCCGCTGCAGTGCCTCCTCCCCGCTGGCGGCGCTGGCGTACGGGGGTGCCTTGTAGCCGAGACGATCGAGCAGCGCCCCGAACCGGGAGCGGTCCTCAGCCAGGTCGATCGCGTCGATGCTGGTGCCGAGGATCGGGATCCCAGCCGCCTCGAGTCCGGAGGCCAGCTTGAGCGGCGTCTGGCCGCCGAACTGGACCACCACCCCCTCGGGCTTCTCCAGCTCGCACACCGCGATCACGTCCTCGAGCGTCAGCGGCTCGAAATAGAGGCGATCTGAGGTGTCGTAGTCGGTCGAGACCGTCTCGGGGTTGCAGTTGATCATGACCGCGTCGCGTCCGAGCTCACGGACGGTCTGGGCGGCGTGGACACAGCAGTAGTCAAATTCGATGCCCTGTCCGATCCGATTGGGGCCCGACCCGAGGATGACCACGCCGGGCCGCTGGCCGGGGCGCGCCTCATGGTTGGGGCCGTCAGACGCGGCCCCGGCCCCGCCCACCCGCTCCCAGCTCGAGTAGAAGTAAGGGGTCTGGGCGGCGAACTCGGCCGCGCAGGTGTCCACCGCCTTGTAGGTGCGCTCGCCGGCGAACACGAAGTTGACCCCGCCCGCCTCGCGCACCAGCTCCTCGAGCTCGCGCAGGAACCAGGGGTCGACGCTCGTGCGGGCGTGCAGGTCTTCGGCGCTGGCCCCCCGGCGCAGCGACTCGAGCACGTGATCCCAGCGCTCGGCGCCCGGCAGTCCGGCCAGCGCCAGCAGCGCCTCGTCATCCTCGGGGTAGCTGGGCTGGGTATCCAGCTCGCGCGAGCGCAGCGCCTTGGCGAACGCCTGCTTGAAGGTCCGGCCGAAGGCCATCGCCTCGCCGACGGATTTCATGTGGGTGGTCAGCCCCGGCTCGGCGCCCGGGAACTTCTCAAACGCGAACCGCGGCCACTTGACGACGCAGTAGTCAATCGCGGGCTCGAAGCTGGCCGGGGTGGCTTTCGTGATGTCGTTCGGTATCTCCTGGAGCGTGTAGCCGACGGCGAGGCGGGCGGCGATCTTGGCGATCGGGAAGCCGGTGGCCTTGCTGGCCAGGGCGCTTGAGCGCGAGACCCGCGGGTTCATCTCGATGACCACGATCTCGTCGGTGGCCGGGTTGACCGCGAACTGCACATTGGAGCCCCCGGTCTCGACCCCGACGGCGCGGATCACCGCGATCGCCTGGTCGCGCAGGGCCTGGTATTGGCGGTCGGTCAGGCTCTGCTGCGGCGCGACGCAAACGCTGTCGCCGGTGTGCACGCCCATCGGATCGAGGTTCTCGATCGAGCACACGATGACCACGTTGTCGGTGTGATCGCGCATCACCTCGAGCTCGAACTCGCCCCAGCCGAGCACCGACTCCTCCATCAGCACCTGGCCGATCGGAGAGGCAGCCAGACCGCTGGCGACGATCCGCTCCAGGTCGGCCTCGCTGTGCGCGACCCCGCCGCCGGTGCCGCCGAGCGTGAAGGCGGGCCGGACGATGAACGGCAGGCCGATGTCGGCCAGCGCGTCGCGGGCGTCCTGGAGGCTGTGAACGATCGCCGAGCGCGGTACCCGCAGGCCGGCGGCGGTCATCGTGTCGCGAAAGCGCTCCCGATCCTCGGCGCGGTCGATTGCCTCGTAGTCGGCGCCGATCAGCTCGACCCCGTAGCGCTCGAGGGTCCCGTTCTCGTGCAGCGCCTTGGCCAGGTTGAGCGCCGTCTGCCCCCCCAGCGTGGGCAGCAGCGCGTCGGGGCGTTCGCGCTCGATCACCTGGGCCACCGGCCCGGGCAACAAGGGCTCGATGTAGGTGCTGGTGGCCACCTCGGGATCGGTCATGATCGTGGCCGGGTTGGAGTTGACGAGCACGACCTCGTACCCCTCTTCGGTCAGGACGCGGCAGGCCTGGGTCCCCGAGTAGTCAAACTCCGCCGCCTGGCCGATCACGATCGGGCCGGAACCGAGCAGGAGGATCTTGTGGATGTCCTCGCGGCGGGGCATCAGGCAGCCGCCGCGGCGATCTCGTCCACGAAGCGGTCAAACAGGTACAGCGAGTCGTGGGGCCCGGGGCCAGCCTCGGGGTGGTACTGGACGGTCGCCCCGGGGACGTCGCGCAGGGTGAGGCCCTCGACCGTGCGGTCATAGAGGTTGATGTGGGTCAGCTCGGCGGCGCCGAAGTCGGTTTCCCAGCGGACCGGCTGGTCGTCATCGATCGTCCGGGCGCCCCCCGGGCCGAGGACGGCGAAGCCGTGGTTCTGGCTGGTGATCTCGGTTCGCCCCGTGGTCAGGTCCTTGACCGGGTGGTTGGCTCCGTGATGACCGAAGGACAGCTTGTAGGTCTCCAGGCCGACCGCGCGGCAGAGCAGCTGATGACCCAGGCAGATGCCGTATACGGGCAGCTTGCCGACCAGTTCGCGCACGGTGGCCACCACGTAGTCGAGCGCGCTTGGATCGCCCGGGCCATTGGCCAGGAAGATCGCGTCGGGCCCGGAGGCGAGCAGCTGCTCGGCGCTCGCCGTGCACGGGTGAAGCTCGACCGTGGCCCCGCGGGTGCGCAGGTTGGCGATGATCGAGAGCTTGACGCCGGTGTCGATTATCGCGATCCGCACCCCGCGAGCGGCGCCGTCGCCCTGTCCCTCCAGGGTCGTCGTCGCGCTGGGCGTGACCTCGCGGGCCAGGTCACGGCCGGTCATGCTCGGTTCGGCCGCGATCAGCGCGCGAGCCTGGTCGTGGGAGACGCGGACCGGGAACACGCCGCCCCGCATCGCTCCCTGGTCGCGGATGTGGCGCACCAGCGCTCGCGTGTCCAGATCGGTGATGGCGGGCACGCCGCAATCGGCCAGCCAGCTCAGCCACCCCCCCTCGGCTCCCGGGGCGTCCTCGCGGTCCACCCCGGCGCGCATGATTGCGGCCCGGGCGTGGACGCGGTCAGACTCCATCGCCCGGGCGCTGACGCCGTAGTTGCCGACCTGGGGGAAGGTGAAGGTGATCAGCTGCCCGGCGTAGCTGGGGTCGCTCATCGCCTCCTGGTAACCCGACATCGAGGTGGTGAACACGATCTCGCCCACCGCGGGCGCGTCGGCTCCGCAGGCCAGGCCGTCAAAGCGGGTCCCGTCCTCGAGCAGGACGTAGGCCGTCGTCTCATGCGTCATCGCTGGCTCAGCGTCCCGGCTTGCGCCAGCACCGTGGCACGAAAGGCGATCGCCCCGGCGGCCACGGTCAGCTCGACGCGGCTCTGCAGGGTGCGGCCGTGAAAGCAGCAGTTGGCCGAGCGGCTGGTGTAGCCCCGCGCCCCGACCTCCCAGCGCGCCTCGAGATCGACCAGGCAGAGGTTGGCGGGCTCTCCGACGGCGATCCGCGGGGTCAAGAGGTCATACAGGGCGCCGCCGTCGCTCATGCGCTCCACCACCGTCTCGAGCTCGAGCTCGCCGGAGGCGACCAGCTCGGTATAGAGGGCGGCGAACGCGGTCTCCAGTCCGGTGGTGCCCATCGGCGCCTGCTCGAACGGGACCTCCTTCTCGTGACGCGCATGGGGCGCGTGGTCGGTGGCCACGCAATCGATCACGCCTGAGCGCAACCCCTCGACGAGCGCCCGGCGATCGCGCTCGGTGCGCAGGGGTGGGTTCACCTTGAAGCGACTGTCGAGCGTGCGCACAACGTCGTCGGTCAGGGTCAGGTGGTGCGGTGAAGCCTCGCCGCTGACCCGCGCTCCCGCCGCCTTGGCGTCCTGGAGCGCCTGCACCGACTCCGCGCTGGAAAGGTGCTGAAAGTGCACGCGGGCGTCTTCGTAGATGGCCAGGGCGCCGTCGCGATCGATCATCGTCGACTCCGAGACCGACGGGATCCCGGCCATGCCGAGGCGGGCTGAGACCGCGCCTTCGTGCATGACTCCGTCACCCGAGAGCGTTGGATCCTCTTCATGCAGCGCGATGATCCCGCCGGCCAGCCGCTGGTACTGCAGCGCGCGGCGCAGGATCCCGGCCGAGACCACGGGCTTGCCGTCATCGGTGAACCCGATTGCCCCGGCGTCCCGCAAGTCGGCCATCTCGGTCAGGTCGGTGCCGGCCAGCCCGCGGGTGATGCTGGCCAGAAAACCGACCGGCACCCGAGCCTCCCGGCGCGCGCGTTCCACCAGCGAGCCGAGCACGGCGGCGCTGTCCACGGTCGGCACGGTGTTGGGCATCGCCACCACGGCGCAGTAGCCACCGGCCGCGGCCGCCGCCGTGCCGGTATCGAGGTCCTCCTTGTACTCCTGGCCGGGCGTGCGCAGGTGCACGTGGGGATCCACGAAGGCCGGAAAGACGTGCTTGCCGCGGGCCTCGATCGTCTCGCCGCTCTCGGGCCGGGGCACCGATTCCGGGGCGCCGAGCTCGGCCACCATCCCGCCCCGGATGAGGACATCCTGGCGCTCGTCGATTCCGGCGCGCGGATCGAGCACGTGGGCGCCCCGGATCAGGACTTCGGCCGCGGGCAGCTCGCGCGAGAAGAGCTTCTGGCCGCTCACGCCACCGCCGCCAGCATCGGCGAGCCGACCAGCAGCTCGTAGAGGACGGCCATGCGGACCGCGACCCCGGCCTTTACCTGGTCACCGATCAGCGCCTGCGGGGAGTCGATCGTCGCCGCCGAGATCTCGATGCCGCGGTTGACCGGGCCGGGGTGCATGACCAGCTGCCCGGGGCGAAGCCGGGGTTCATTGATCTGGTAGCGCGCGGCGTACTCACGCAGCGAGGGTACGAACGCCTCGTGCATGCGCTCGTGCTGCATGCGCAGGACGTAGACGACGTCGGCCTCAGCGAGCCGGTCGAGGGTGGGGGTCGACGTGCAGCCCAGCGCTTCGATGTCGCGCGGGATCAGGGTCGGCGGGCCGCTGACGGTGACCGTAGCGCCCATCCGGGTGAAGGCGAGAATGTCCGAGCGGGCCACGCGGGAGTGCAGGACATCGCCGACGATCCAGATCTTGCAGCCATCCAGTGGCCCGAGCCGACGGCGGAGCGTGAACACGTCGAGCAGGGCCTGGGTCGGGTGCTCGTGCTTGCCGTCCCCGGCATTGATCACCGCGGCCTCCGTCCAGCCCGCCACCAGCTGGGCGGCTCCGGCCTGGGGCGAGCGGATCACGATCGCCGCCGGGTCATAGGCCGACAGCGTTTGCACGGTGTCCTTCAGCGACTCGCCCTTGTCGACGCTGGAGCCGGCCGAGCGGATGCTGACCACGTCGGCGCTGAGCCGCTTGGCGGCGAGCTCAAAGCTCGAGCTGGTCCGGGTGGAGGACTCATAGAAGAGGTTGACGATCGTGCGCCCGCGCAACGCCGGAACCTTCTTGATCTCGCGCCCCGAGACCTCGGCGAAGGATTCGGCCCGGTCGAGAATCCGCTCGATGCCGGCCCGATCGAGGTCGTCGATCGAGATCAAGTGGCGCGGCATCCTGCTGTTCATCCGGCGGCCGCCTGGACTCGGCTCTCGGTGGCCGGGCCGATCGTCACCTCGTCGGCGCCGTCGACCTCCTCGACGCGGACGTTGACGCGCTGGTCCTGTGAGGTGGGGAGGTTCTTGCCCACGTAGTCGGGGCGGATCGGCAGCTCGCGATGGCCGCGGTCCACGAGCACGGCGAGCTGGACGCGCTCGGGGCGGCCGAAGTCGAAGATCTCGTCGATCGCCGCCCGCACCGTGCGCCCCGTGTACAAAACGTCGTCCACGATCACGATCGTGCGGCCGTCGACGGCGAAGTCGAGCTGGGTCGCGTGGACGACCGGCGCTCTCGGCCGGATCCCGAAGTCGTCGCGGTAGAAGGAGATGTCCACCGAACCGAGCGGGACGGCCGGCGCGAGCAGCTCGCTGGTCAGCGCGTGCACCCGGCGAGCGAGATGGGCACCGCGCCGGTGGATACCGATGATGGCAATCGAGCCGTCGGGATTCTTCTCGACGATCTCGTGGGCGATCCGCACCAGCGTGCGGCGCATGTCATCGCGGTCGAGGACGACCGTGGCGGCTGGCAACCTGCTCCTTCCTGGTCTCTCGGGACCGGTTTAAAGGGGCGTCATTGATGTAGCTGTGAGGCTAGCACCGGGCGCGGCGCGCACGGCGGGTTGAGAGCCGCACACCTCCCTAGCTGCTCACCTTTCCCGGGGCGCGGAGGCGGTAGAGGACGTGGGGCATGTCCTCGTGGGTGAAGTCGCCCTCGTACCGCAAGCCCGCCTTGTCCATCACCCGCCGAGAGGCGAGGTTCTCGGGTTGCGTATAGGCGATCACGTCCTCGAGTCCGAGGGACTCAAACGCCGCTTGGATCGAGGTCTGGGCCAGCTCGGTGGCGAAGCCCTGACCCCACCGGGCGGGCAGTACGGCCCAACCGATCTCGACCTCCCAGGTGCCGGTGGCCTCGGTGTACTGCAGTCCGCCGCGGCCGACCGCGAGGCCGTCGGAGCGGTCGCGCAGCAGCCACTGGCCAAAGCCATGGGACTCCCAGTGGGCGTGCTTGCGCGCGGCGGTGCGCCGGACGTCGGCGGGGGTCGGCGGCGGCTCACTGGGGTACTGCAACGTGCGCCACACGAGGGGATCGAGGGCGAGCGGCTCGAGCTCCGCGGCGTGCTGGGGGCGAATCCGCTCGTAGCCCAGCGGACCCCGCTCGAAGTCCGCAGGGATCCGGGGCTTCACGGCGCGGGTTCGACCGCGGCCGGCGCGGCGTCGGCCGGCTGGGGATCGGCGAGCTGCCCATCGGCGGCCGGGCTCGCGTCCGGATCCCAGCGCACCACCCCCGGCCGGCCGCGCTCTGCGAGCGGGATCTCGATCGTGTCGAAGTCCCGCGGGATCACCGTGCGCGGGAATAAGGCTCGGGCCTCGTCGCGGAGCAGGCGCAGGGGATGACGGGTGGAGACGTGGGTGAGCGCGAGCAGGCCGACCTCGGCCTCTCGGGCCAGGCTCGCTGCCTGGGCGGCAGTCGAGTGCCCGGTCTCGCGGGCGCGCGCCGACTCCTCCTCGGCGAAGGTGGCCTCGTGGACGAGCACGTCGGCCCCGTGGGCCGCGATCCTCAGCGCCTCGCACGGCCGGGTGTCGCCCGAGAGCACGAGCTTGCGCCCCGGGCGGCTGGGGCCGAGCACCTGCTCGGGGCCGATGCCGCGGACGGTCTCGCCCCGCTGGACGCGGCCGAACTCGGGGCCGGGCGTGAGCCCGAGCCGGACCGCCGCGTCGGGATCGAACACGCCGGGACGCTGGTCCTCGT
>JBOGYN010000740.1:0-9933 GCA_050696855.1 Solirubrobacteraceae bacterium
GTCCGGTGTGGAGTCGTCCCAACCAGTTCGGCCACGGCGTCCCGTTCGTGTCGCCGTCCTCGCCGGATACCGGTCCCGGCCTCACGCCGGCCGGGCACGCGCTGGTGAGCCGCTGCGCCGAGCTGGGGATTCTCGTCGACCTCAGCCACCTCAACGAGGCGGGCTTCTGGGATGTTGCGCGGGCCGAGCTCGGGCCGCTCGTCGCGTCTCATTCTGCGGCCCACGCCCTCTGCCCGACCTCGCGCAACCTCACCGATCGCCAGCTCGACGCAATCGCAGCGTCCGACGGCCTCGTGGGGATCGTCTTCGCCTGTCCGTTTCTGCGCCCGGACTTCGCCGACGACCCCGACACGCCGATGGAGCTCATTGCCCGTCATGCCGCCTACGTGGCCGAGCGCATCGGGATCCGACACGTTGCGCTCGGATCCGATTACGACGGGGCCACGATCCCGGCCGAGCTGGGTGATGTCAGCCGAACCCCGCGACTGCTCGAGGCGCTCGGCTCGGCCGGCTTCGGGGACGAGGACCTGGCCGCGGTCGCCTGGGGAAACTGGCGCCGGGTGCTTGACGCCTGGTGGCGCTGACGAGTCTGTGCGCCGCGGCCGGCCCTGCCCGGGCGCTAGCGGCGGCTGCGGCTGCGACGGCGCGGCGAATCGTCTTCGAGGATCGCCTGGATGACCTCCTCGTCCCAGCGATGGGTGCGCAGCAGGCGGTAGCGCTGGGAGCCGACCCGCATGTAGGCCTCAGTCTCGGTGCACGAGCCGATCAGGTCAGCCTCGCGCAGCATCTCGACCACCGGCCGGTATTCGTTTTCGAGCCACAGGAAGGCGGTCTCACGACGGTTGATCGCCTCGCCCCGGTCCTGACTGGTGCGAAATCCCCACGCCTCGACTTTCTCGGCCAGCCGGGCGTAGTCCCACGAATCCGACAGCTGGATCTCGGCGCGGGCGTCATCGGGGAGGGGCACGCGCTCGAAGAACACTCGCTCTAGGGACTTGAACGGCAGCTCGGCGTAGGTGATCGCATGCTTGGCGCCGACGCGGGTGACGACCTCGGTGACGAACGCGTCAATGTCGGTCCGGCCCAGCGCGCGCGCCACCGAGACGCGGTGATGGCCGTCGCGCACGAAATAGATCTCCCCGATCTGAAGCAGATCCACGGGGGGCATCGGTTCGCCACGTCGCATCGCGGTGGCGATGCTCTCCCAGCGTGAGCGCAGCCGGCCCGAGGTGGGTCGAAAGTTGCGGTCAAACTCGCGAGCGCGGTCGACCGTGCCGACGATCTCGTCCAGCGCCACCACCTTGCCACCGATCTGGCGCTCGCTGACGAAGCCGAGCGCCTCGATCACCTCCTCGTAGGGAAGGATCTGGCGTACGTCGTCGGGCTCGCCCCGCAGCCGGGCGGCCACGCGCGCCATCGCAGCGTGGCGCCGGGCGCGCAGGAAGTCGTGCTGCGCGTCGACGCCGGGCATTCCCGTTGAGCGCCGCTCGGGCATCGGTGCCCGAGACTATCCGCTTGGCGGAGCGACTACGAGCCGGCGGGGGGCGAAGGGGCCGCGGGGGGCGTAGGGGCCGCGGGCGGCGAAGGGGCCGCGGGCGGCTTCTCTCCGGTGCCAAGCAGGCTCTTACCGGACTCGGGGTCGAACATGTGCAGGTGCTCGGTGTTGAACCAGAGCTCGGTCTCCTCGCCTTGCCGGACCTGGCTGGCCGCTTCCAGCCGGGCCACGACCTGGTTGCCCTCCTGGGAGGGCAGGTCGATCCCACCGGCGTCGCTGGCCAGCTCCTCGAGCTCACGCGACGAGACCCTCTCGGCCTCGAGGACGAAGTAGGCGTAGAACTCCGAGCCCATCGATTCGAGCACGTCGATCTTGGTCTTGAAGGTGATGCCTCGCGCCTGTTCTCCGACCAGCTTTGCGTCCTCGAAGTCCTCGGGGCGCAGGCCGACAATGACGCCCTTGCGTCCGCCCCCGGATCCGGACTCGAGCCGTCCGCGGAGGCTCTGGGAGATGTTCACATCCCCGATCGGGAGCTTGAGTGTGTCACCGTCGATCTCACCAGGCAGGAAGTTCATCGAGGGCGAGCCGATGAAACCGGCCACGAATAGGTTCTTGGGCCGGCCGTAGAGCTCGGACGGCGGCCCCACCTGCTGCAGCATGCCGGCGCGCATGACCGCGATCCGGTCGCCCAGCGTCAGCGCCTCGGTCTGGTCGTGGGTGACGTAGATGGTCGTGGTCTCGAGGCGGCTCTGAATCCGCGAGATCTCGGTCCGCATCTGCACGCGCAGCTTGGCGTCGAGGTTGGACAGCGGCTCGTCCATCAAAAACGCGCTCGGGTTGCGGACGATCGCTCGTCCCATCGCCACGCGTTGGCGCTGGCCACCGGACAGGTTGGCGGGCTTGCGGTCCAAGTGAGCCTCGAGATCGAGGATCTTGGCCGCGTCTGAGACCTTCTTGTCGATCTCCTCTTGCGGCGCCTTGGCGAGCTTGAGCGCGAAGCCCATGTTCTCGCGCACGGTCATGTGTGGGTACAGGGCGTAGTTCTGGAAGACCATGGCGATGTCGCGGTCCTTGGGCGCCCGGTCGTTGACGATCTCGTTTCCGATCTTGAGGTCGCCGGACGAGATGTCCTCCAGCCCCGCAACCATCCGCAGCGCCGTGGACTTACCGCAGCCCGACGGCCCCACCAGGATCATGAATTCGCCGTCGGCGACTTCCAGGTTCATGTCCTTGACGGCCTCGTAGCCGTCGCCGTAGCGCTTGGTGATGTGCTCGAGTGCGATCTGGGCCATGGTTTCTCCTTATCCCTTGACGGCGCCCGCGGTCAGGCCGGAGACGATCCGGCGCTGGAACAGGAGCACGAGAATCATCACTGGAACGGTAACGACCACCGCCGCGGCGGCGATGTCGCCGTAGGGCACGGTGAACTGCGAGACGCCGGGGAACGAGGAGATCGCCGCGGGCACCGTCTGGGCGCTGTTCGTCGAGGTCAGTGAAATCGCGAACACGAAGTCGTTCCAGCAGATGATGAACACCAGGATGAAGGTCGTCACGAGGCCCGGCGCGGCCAGCGGCACGATCACCTTGCGAAACGCTTGGAAGGGGGTAGCCCCATCGATCTGGGCCGCCTGCTCGAGCTCCCAGGGAATTTCCCGGAAGAACGACGACAGGACGAAGATCGACAGCGGCAGCGCGAAGGTCATGTACGGAATGATCAGCCCCGGCCAGCTGTCATAGAGCCCGATCTGGCGCCACAGGTTGTACAGCGGGCCGACCAGCGAGATCTGCGGGAACATCGCCACGCCCAGCGACACCGCGAGGATGATCTGCTTACCGGGGAACTCGAGCCGGGCGATCGCGTACGCCGCCGCCGACGCCAGCATCACGGCCAGCGCGGTGGAGATCAGAGCGATGCCGATCGAGTTGCGCAGAGCAGCCGTGAACGTGCTGGTGTTGAAGATGTCCGAGTAGTTGGACAGCGTCCAGGCGTGGGGGATGAAGCTGCCGTCGGTTGCGGTGGCCGGAGTCTTGAGCGACAGCATCACGATCCACAGCACGGGCACCAGCGAGACCACGCTGACGATGATGATCGCCATCGACCAGCCACCGATTTGGCGCGGGCGGTGGCTCACGCCTCAGCCCCGCCGGGAGTCGCGCCCGCTCCGAAACCCTTCATGAACACGAAGGCGATGATGGCGACGAGCACGAACAGCAGCACTGACACCGCCGAGCCCAGGCCGAGATTGAGCCGGTTGAGCAGGGTCGAGTAGTTGAGCATCGAGATCGACTCGGTGTTCTGGGCGCCCTGGCCAAAGATGTAGATCGTGTCGAAGATCCGGAAGGCGTCAAGGGTGCGGAACAGCAGGGCGACCAGGATCGCCGGTTTCATCAGCGGGATCGTGATCCGGACGAAGCGCTGCCAGGTGCTTGCGCCGTCGACCTTGGCCGCTTCGAGCAGCTCGTCGGGGACGAGGGCCAGGCCGGCCAGCAGCAGCAGCGCCATGAACGGCGTGTTCTTCCAGATCTCGGCGATGATGATCGCCACGTACAGCCCGAACGAGTGGCTCAGCGGGTCGCTGGTCAGCCCGAGCAGCTTCGGGATCCAGCCGCTGTTGAGCGAGAACGCCAGCTGCCACGCGTACGCCGACACGACGGCGACGATGCCGTACGGGATCAGGGCGATCCCGCGCACCAGTCCCCGCGCGAAGATCACCCGGTGCATGACCAGTGCCAGGCACATCCCGAGCACGAACTGGATCGAGACGGTGATCACGGTGATGATCACCGTGTGCAGTACGTCCTGCCACCACACCGAGGCACTGAGCACGTGGCCGTAGTTGGACAGGCCGATGAACTTGTTCTGGCTCGGGAAGCGCAGGTCTGAGCGCTGCAGGGAGAGGATCACCGCGTCGATGATCGGATAGGCGGTCACGGCGAGCATCACGAGCGCGGCCGGACCGACCAGCATCGCCGCCAGGCGGCGCTCGGCCCGCGTTCGCTCGGTCAGATGACGTCGCCGTGGCGGGGTCGCTGAGGCGGGAGCGGCGGCGGCCTCGGCGCTCATAGCAGCGCCGCCGATGAGAGCGAGGATGTGATCTCACTGTGGAGCTTGCTCACGACGGTGTCCGGGGCGATCGCCGAGGTCGGGGAGAGCGCTTTCTGGATCGCCAGCGTGACATCGGCGTAGGCCGGCGTCTGGGGCCGCAGGCCGTAGGTCTGAAGCTGGGTCTTGATCAGATCGTGGAAGGGATAGGCCTTGTCGAACGCCGAGTCGGCGTAGATGCTCGTGGCGACCGGGGCGAGACCACCCTTGATCGCATCCGTCTTCTGGTTGGCGGACTGAATCAGGCACTTGGCGGCCGCGAAGGCGAGCTGCGGATGCTGGGAGTGAGACGAGATCCCCAGGTTGTAGCCGCCGATCGACACATGGGGTGTGACGCTGGGAGCGACCCTGGGAAAGGCTGCGTACCCCATCATCTTGAAGACCTTGGGGCCGGTCTTCATGGCCGAGGCCCACACAAACGGATAGTTGATCTCGAATGCCGCCTTCCCCTGGTCAAACGCCGTATCGGCCTGACCCTCCTGGGTGACGTTGAGCGACGGATCTGCCGCCGGCGAGGTCGCCAGCCGGTGCATGACGGACGCTGCGACCTTCGCCGGCGAGCCGATCGCGACCTTGTTGTTGCCGGAGATGATCTGGCCGCCGGCCGAGTCGACCATGGAGTTGAACCACACGGTCAGCCCCTCGTACTGGGCGCCCTGCTCCTCGATGTAGTGGGGCTTGCCCTGCTTGGCCAGCTTGATTGCATCGTCGATCATCTGGGTCCAGGTCTTGGGCGGACCGCCGAACTGCGAGACCAAGTCCTTGCGGTACCAGAGCAGCTGAGTGTTGGAGTTGATCGGGACCGCCCAGAGCTTGCCCTGATAGGTGGCGGTCTTGACCGGCCCGGGGAGATCCTGGCTGTGAATCTGAGCCGCCAGCGACGCCGGCACCGGCTGGATCCAGTTGGCGGCGGCGAACTCGGCCGTCCAGTCGACGTCCATCGCCAGGATGTCGATCGAGGGGTCATTGGCGGCCAGCCGGCGGACGAGCGAGACCCGCTGCTGGTCCGAGGAGGTCGAGAGGAAATTGATGTTGATCTTGTACTTGCCACCCGACGCCTTGGAGCAACCGGCGGCGGCGGCCGCAAACGAGCCCGAGGGCTCGGGGAACACATACCAGTTCAGGGACGCTTCCCCGCTGGAACTGCCGCACGCCGCCAGCGTGAGTGCTCCGACGGCGGCCGCAAGCCCTGTCAGCCACACCCGCCTGCACCCGAAAGTACGAGTCCCGCTCTCTCTCCTCACGACAAGAGCACCCTACCCCTCTGACCCGAAATTACAAACCTTGAGTGGTCGGCATTCGCGCTCCGCGGGTACCGTGCCGCGCGCAGTCGTTCCAGTCAAACGGGGCCGGCAGCGCGCTGAGCCCCCGGTCGTTGTGCCCCCAGTGGCGGTGGAGATGGCGGCCGATGATCACCGCCGCCACGCTGCTCGCACCAGCCTGCTTCAGGGACGCCGCGGCGCTGCGGACGTTCGCGCCCGTGGTCCAGGTGTCGTCGATTAGGAGTACGGATCGGTTCTCGAGCTGTCTGGTGCAAGCAAACTTCTCGGCGCTGACGGTCCGCGGCGGGATGCTGACGTCACTCCGTCGCAGCACGCGTTCGAATCGGGTCCGGGTCGGCTCTACGAGCTCCCCGACAATGCGGTGCAGCGGGTGGGTGGCATCGCGGGCCCGGGTGCTCGAGGGCACCGTGGTCACGAGCTCGAAGGCGGTCGTCCCGGCGGCGGAGGCGACACAGTTCTCGTGGCTGGCCAGGTAGCGCCACAGGACCGCGGCGAGTTCCAGCTCGAACCGCGCCGCTACCACGACGGGTGGCCGCTTGTAGCCGGCTAGCGCATGGTGCAACTGCTCATGGGCGACGCTGTAGGAGATCGGCACCACCGCGTCGAGGGCTCGGTCGGCGCGGGCACAGTGGTGACAGCGCGGCGGGCCCCCGGTCAGGTCAAAGCACGTCTCGCACACGCCAGGTCCGCGTCGCGGCCCGAGCAGGAAGTTTCCGTACGGCGCGCTCAGCTCGGCGACAGTGGGCATCGCGCGCCGGCGTCACGCGGTCGGCACGCCCGTCTCGGTGACACGCGCGAGTACGGTCGTGACCTCGGCAGGCTCGGCGTACAAGTGCACGCCCGGGCGCTCGGCCAGTTGCTGCGCCCATGCCTGGCGCATCAGCTCTCGGGCCAGGAACACCGGACGCCCATGGGCGAGGGCGAGCCGGGCCTGGGTTCGAGCGCCACTGGTCACCGACGCCTCGACGATCGCCGTGCCGAGCGTGAGACCTGACATGACGCCGTTGCGCAGTGGAAAGCTATGGCGACTGGGAGGGGCGTCGGGCCAGAACTGCGATACGACCGCGGCGCCTTTGACCAGTTCGCGCTGCAGCTCGGCGTTCTCCGGCGGATAGCTGTGCCGCAGGCCAGTTCCGATGACGGCGACCGTCCTCCCCGCCGCGGCCAACGCCGCGCGGTGAGCAGCAGTGTCAATCCCAGAGGCGAGCCCGGAGACGACAGTGCAGTCCTCCTGTGCCAGGTGCCGGCTGAGCGCTCCCGCTCGCTCGAGTCCCGCGGCGCTGGCCCGCCGGGACCCGACCACCGCCAGCGAGCGGCCGTCTGTGTCCATGAGCTCACCGGCCACGAACAGGATCGGTGGGCGGTCGTGCACCGCCCGCAGGTTGATCGGGTAGTCGGCGTCGAGCACGGTGACGAGCGCGAATCCCTCGCGCTTCCAGGTTTCCAGGTCGGCGGCCGCGGCCTCGAGCAGGGTCCCCGAGTCGCCGCCGATCAGGCTCGTCTGACCGGCGTCGGTCTCGGCGAGCTCCCGTTCCAGGATCTCGAGTGGTTTCTCTCCCTCCTCCAGCTGCTCGGAGTAAACCGGCCAAGGACGTCGGGCCTGTCTGAGCAGGGCGACCAGCGCGGCGCGGTCCGGGCCGTTCATCGGCCGAGACCCGGTGCTCAGGTGGACTGCTTGGGTGCCGCGGCGGGTGGAGCTGCGGAAGCCGACTCGGGCTCGGGCCCGGGCTCGGGCTCGGGTGGCTGGGTGGCCTGCGGCTCAGGAGCGGGCGCGGCCGGCGCCTGGGGAACGGGTGCAGCCTGCGGCTCGGGAGCGGGTGCGGCGGGGGCCGGCGTGATCGACTGTGGCTCGGGAGCGGGTGCGCTTGGGGCCGGCGCGATCGACTGGGGTTCGGCCGGCTTCGGCTGGGCCGGCTGAAGTTCGGCCGGTGTCTCGGCGCTGGAGTCCTCGGGGAGGATGCTGCGCGGGTGCTCGTCCTCGTCGTGGGAATCGCCGCTGAGCGCGGACCTGAAGTCCCGCAGCCCGTTGCCGAGCGTCTTCGCCACTTCGGGGAGCCGCTTGGGTCCGAGGACGAGAAGCGCGACCACGAGCACGAACAGCAGGTGCGTTGGTTGGAGGATGTCGCCGACCACTCCTGTGAAGGGTAGCTGCCAGAAGCCCTCGCGAGCGGCACGGGATCCAGTCTTGGCATCACCGCCCCCTGCGGGAAGCGGGGTGGCCGCCGACCAGGACAGAGATCCGTCCGCTGCTGGCGGGCGCGAAGGGATAGTCGCCCATCGGCAGGGAGGCGAGCTGGAACCAGAACGAGCGGCGCACTGCCGGGTCGCCGGCCCCAAACGTGTAGGACGTGGTGAACCGACCGTTCCCGCCCACGTGCTCATGCACGCCATAGGTCGTGCGGGACGAGCCGAGCCCAATCCGGAGGCGAACCAGAGCCCCACCGGGTGGCAGGTATCCGCCGCGGAGGCGGCCGGTCAACCGGACGGTGCCACCCCATGGAATCCGGCTCGGAGTCACGCTCAGGAGTCGCACGTCGGCCGGCACCACCTCGCGCGCCACTCCAGAGAGCGAAGCCTCAGCGAGCGCATTGCCGCCGTACTGCGCTTGCACCAGCCGCGACGGTCCGGCCGGGAGCGTGGCGCTCCAGCTCCCGTCCGCGGCGGTGATCACATTCGCCGCGGCGCCGAACCGCTCTTGTCCGTCGTCCGGTGCCGTTGATACCTGGACGGTCTGTCCGCCGAGTGCGGTTCCGGTGTATGTGCCGAGCCAGCCGCTGACCGTTGTCGCCCGGCCATGGGCGACGAGACGGATCGCCCGATGATTGGTGTGCGGGAGGAGGATGACCCGGACCCGTTCGCGCCGCCGGACCCGCACGAGATGCCCATGCCGGTGGACCGTGACCACTACGATCCGCACGCGCTGCACGGTTCGGGCATGGCACTTGACCACCCGGAGCACCTTGGTCCGCGGCTTCGTCCGCACCCTGATCCGACGGTGATGCCAGCGCACCGTGACCCACCGGCTCGGGACAGTCACTCGCTCGCGCACGCGACGACACTGCAATCGGTCTACCAGCCTGGAGAAGCTGATCCCGGTCACGGTTGGCACGCCGATCTTGACCGCGAACGATTCGGTCGGCGACGTTCCCCGGTTCCCGCTTGGGTCGAGCGCGTTGTTCTCCGAAAAGCAGCTCACCTGGTGATTCCCGACCCCGCTCACCGCCACCCGCGCTGTGCTCGCGGGTGCCCACTGGTCTGCGCCTCCGTCCAACGAGCAATGGATCCCGTGGATGCCCGCGGGGCCGGCCGTCGCCGTAGCCGTGACGTACTGCGGGCCCGCTGTCGACGGCGCATCAGCCGGTCCCGACAGGCTCACCGCGGGCGGCTGGTTGTCGATTGACACGGTCTTGCTGGTGGCGGCCGGGACACCAGCAGCGTCGGTTGCGTTGAGCGTCAGGGGTGCCGCGCCCTGGCCGTAGTCGTTCGTGTTCACCGGGCGATTGATCCACGGGGCGGCGCACTCATGCCATTGCGACGGATCCTTCGTCGCCGTTGACTGAGCCACCTGCGACCCGTTCAGGCTGACCGACAGCGAGCACACCCCCGATGGTGAGTCGGAAGCGGCGAACGCCGGCCAGGTGCCTCGAACCCAGCCTGACGCCTGCCACAGGCCTATCGGAGCCGAGAACGTGGGGACGCTGGTCTCGTGGACGAGCAGGGTAACTTGCTTGACGTCGATCTGGCCCTGCGGATATCCGGGGCAGCTCGACTTCCCGCACACCAGGAGGAAGCCGAAGTAGCTGGAGCTAAGCGGCCCGAGCGATGCGCTGTATTCCCCAAGGGTGATGTTTGAGCTCCCGCCCGCCCAGTAGAAGTCCCCGCCATAGGCGCCGTTGGGGCCAGCGTTGACCTGCGAGGAGTCCATATTCGGGACCACCGCGCCTGTGATTGTCAGGCCCGCGGGGGCGGTCGCCTGCCAGACTGCACCCTGCCCCCGCGTGATGTTGGTGGAGTTCCCGATCAGAGAGAGCGCGCCGCCCGGGCACGTGTCC
>JBOGYN010000741.1:0-2595 GCA_050696855.1 Solirubrobacteraceae bacterium
GCCTTCGTAGGGACAGCCGAAGGCGACGCTGATCACGGCTTCGCAGCGCAGCCCGGCTTCGCGGGCGCGGGGCAGCACCCTTTCCAGCGCGGACAGTGACTCCGTGACCGAGCGGTTGACGTTCCTGCGGTTGTGGGTCTCGGTACCGGACATGAAGACGTTGATCTCGTCGAAGTGCTGGCGCAGGGTGAGCGCCTTCTCGAGGCCGCGCTCGTTGGGGATCAAAACTCCGCGGCTGACCTCAGGCGGCACGTCGATGGCCGCCAGGACCTCGGGGGCGTCGGCGAGCTGGGGAATCACGTCGGGCCGGACGAAGCTGGTGATCTCGAGCCGGCGCAGACCCGTGCGGGCCAGGGCATCGATCAGCCGCACCTTGACCTCGGTCGGGATGATCTCGGGTTCGTTCTGAAACCCGTCGCGCGGGCCGACTTCGCGGATGCGCGCTGTCCGGATCGGGGGCTGGTCCATGCCGGCGGTCACTCCCGGCGGTCAGGCGCCGAGCCCGCGGGCGATCACCATCTGCTGGACCTCATCGGTGCCTTCGCCGATCGTCAGGATCTTCGCGTCGCGATAAAACCGGCACACGGGGTACTCCTCGATATAGCCGTAGCCCCCGTGGATCTGCACTGCCTCCTCGGTCGCTCGCACGGCCAGCCGGCCGGTCTTGAGCTTGGCCTGAGCGGCCGTGAGTCCGAACGGCTTGCCCTCGTCCTTGAGCCAGGCCGACTTGTACGTGAGCAGGCGGGCGGCCTCGATCTCGGTGGCGAGATCGGCGAGCTTGGCCTGGATCGTCTGGAACTTCGAGATCGGCCGGCCGAAGGCGCGCCGCTCCCGGGCGTAGGCGAGGGCCTGATCGAGCGCCCCCTGGGCGAGCCCGACGCCCATCGCCGCCACGCCGATCCGGCCGATGTCGAGCACGTGCAGAAACTGCTGGAAGCCTTCTCCTCGGCGCCCGAGCAGGTTCTCCGCGGGCACCCGGCAGTCGGTGAAGGTCAACGGGCGAGTGTCGGAGGCGTTCCAGCCCATCTTGCGGTACGGCTCGGCCTGCTCATAGCCGGGGGTGCCGTTGGCCACGACAAAGTTTGAGATTTCGTGGCCACCAGCGTCGTCGCCGTTGCTAGCCGTCCGCGCGGTGATGCTGACCACCCCCGAGATCTCGGTGCCGGCGTTGGTGATGAATTGCTTGGCGCCGTTGATGATCCAGTCGCCGTCGTCCAGCTCGGCTCGCGTCTTGGTATTGCCGGCGTCTGACCCCGCTTCGGGCTCGGTCAGGCCGAAGGCGCCGAGGACCTTCCCCGCGCACAGCTTGGGCAGCCACTCCTGCTTCTGAGCCTCGGTGCCGAACAGGTAGATCGGCTGGGTGCCCAGCGACGTGTGGGCACAGAGCGTGATCGCCACGCTCGAATCGACGCGCGTCAGCTCCTCGACCGCGATCGCATACTGCAGCGTGCTGCCGCCGGCGCCGCCGACCGATTCGGGAAACGGAATCCCCATCCAGCCCAGGTCGGCCATCTTGGCCACGATCTCGTAGGGGAACGACTTGGTCTGGTCAAGCTCCGCCGCGACCGGGGCGACCTCTGCCTCGGCAAACTCCCGAACAGTGCGCTGCAGCAGCATGGTGTCGTCATCGAAAGAAAAGTGCACGACCGCACACTACCGAACCAACATGCGGATTTCGAATAGATATTCGGATTAATACGTTTGCGGCGGTTAGGATCTACCCAGTGCCGGTACGACCTACACGTCCCGCTCTCCGGCAGCGCTATGACCGCCGGCGGCAGGAGATGATCTTCGCCGCCGCCAAGGAGTTCGCCGATCGCGGCTATGACCAGACCACGATGCAGGACCTGGCCGGCTCCATGGGTCTCGCCACCGGCGCTCTCTACCACTACTTCGGCAGCAAGGAGCACCTGCTGATCTGCATCTGCGACGAGTTGATGGAGCCCCTGCTCGCCCGAGCCCGGGAGCTAGTGCTCGACAACGAGCCCCCGCGCGACTCGCTGCGCTCGCTCGTGCGCCTGTGGGTGACCAATGTGATCGAGCATCAGGATCACATGCGCGTCTTTCAACAGGAACGGCACACGATCGAGTCGGGATCGCAGTGGCGCGGCATCCGCGAGAGTCGCAAGTCCTTCGAGCGCCTGATGGAGCACGCCCTCGAGGAGGCCGGCGCCACCGGCCCAGGCCGGATGTCGACACGGCTGGCGCTCGTGGCCCTGCTGGGCATGGTCAACCACACCGCCCAGTGGTACCGCCCCCGGGGCCGCTTCAGCGCCGACGAGATCGCCGACGGCTACATCTCGCTGCTGCTCTGCGAACCCTGATCCGCCTGGAAAGGCCGATCTGCCGAGGCTCGATCTCGTGCCGGTCGTTATCGACGCCGCGCCGGCAGCGCCGCCGAGCGTTGGCGGAAATTGGACGGCGACGAAGGACAGGCAAAACCGCCCAACCCAAACCGTGGCCACGACACTCGGTCGATTTGACCCCTTCCGGCCTCGACGGAATCGCGCTCCCGGTCCCCGGCCCGCGCCCTGGCTGCCCTGACCCGCGGCGTTTAGACTCGGCCCGGAAGGGGCCATAGCTCAGTTGGGAGAG
>JBOGYN010000742.1:0-16564 GCA_050696855.1 Solirubrobacteraceae bacterium
GCTTGGCCCGGAAGTAATCCTCCATCGTGGGATGAAAATCGAGGTGATCCTGGGTCAGATTGGTGAAGATCGCCGCCCCGAAGTGGATCGCGTCCGCGCGCCTGAGCTCCAGCGCATGCGAGGACACCTCCATCGCGCAGGCCACATCCCGCTCCTCCCGCATCTGACGAAACGTGCGCTGCAGGTCAATCGCCTCGGGGGTCGTGCGCTGCACCTCACGCTCGACCCCGCCGATCACGCTCTTGACCGTCCCCAGCAGCCCGGTCTGACGACCATCAGCCTCAAGCAGTGCCCGGACCAAGAACGCCGTCGTCGTCTTACCGTTGGTCCCCGTGATCCCAACCACCTCCAGCTCAGCCGTGGGATCGCCATAAAAGGCGGCCGCGGCCGGCGCCATCGCCGCGCGCACGCTGTTCACCCGGACCTGAGGTACGGCCACCTCGAGCTCACGCTCGACCACCAGCGCGACCGCGCCCCGCTCCATGGCGTCTGCGGCGAAGTCGTGTCCGTCGCGGGTGAACCCGGGCACGCAGAAGAACAGGGTCCCGGGGGTCACCTGACGGTTGTCGTAGGCAAGCCCTGACACCTCAACGACGCCCGCGCCGGCCAAAGCGCCCGGCATCACCTGATCGAGCCGCATCCGATCGTGAGTCTACTTTGAGGCCCCCCTCAACTCCACTCCGCCCGAGCGCCCAGCAGGCTGCCGTCCGGTGAATCTGGTTTATCTACGTTTGTAGATAAACCATGGACCATGCCTCTGGTCTATCTAGGTTTGTCCGCCAACGCAGATACACGTCCCTAGCCGGACGGGATCCGGGCCACCACCAGGAAGTCCAGGGGATCCTCATGGTCGAGCCAGGCGTGGGCCATGACGGCCTCCTCGGGCGAGCGAACCCCGATCAGCACATCATGGGGCTGCCCGATGCACATCAGCCACCGCTGGAGGATGATCGAGCGCTCCAGACACGTCGCTCGCCGGTAGCGCAGCCAGACGGTGATCGGGGCCGTGCCCCACCCTGCAGCAGCCCGAGGCGGTGCCACGCGAGCCTTGATCCCCTGAACGGGGAGGTCGCGGCGCAGGCCGACGAGAGCCTGATCGGCCCATCTGAGCTGGGCGGGTTTGATCTGAGACCAGACGGGCTTGAGCAGACGCCGGGCGGCGCCGCGCAGCTTCTGGCTGATCCAACGGAGTTGAGTTCGGTTCATACCTGGGACCCGGTTTCGTACTGTAGGTCGTGCCTGCGCCGCCCTCTCCCGGCCCAGCTTGTCGACTGCTCGCGATGCCGGAAGCACAAACCTCCAGATTTCGTCTCGATGAAGTGCTCGCGCCGGTCGGCGACCGGCGCGCCCGGGAGCTTCCGTCGCTGATCCGCGCGGCCTCCAAGCTCGTGTGGAAGGCAGCGCCGCGCCAGACGCTCCAGACCAGCGTGCTGCAGCTGGTGATGAGCGTAGGCTTTGCGGCGCAGCTGCTGGTGTCGCGAGGGCTGCTGACCCACCTGCTGGCGGGACAGGCGCACGGCTACGGATCCACGATCCCGTACGTCGCCGCCCTGGCCGTCACGATCGCGATCGTGGGCATGGCGTCGTCCGCCCGCGGCGAGATTCAGCGGCTGCTCTCCGAGCTGGTCGGACGCTATGCGATGGGCCGCGTGATCGAGGCCTCGAACTCGATGGAGCTCCTGGCGTTCGAAGTCCCGGAGTTTCACGACCGCCAGCAGCGAGCCCTGGTGAGCGCCGCCAGCCGTCCGACCCAGATGACCGCCGGGCTGGCCGGGCTCGGTGGCGGTCTGCTTTCGGCCGCCGGGATCTCGGTCGCCCTGTTGGTCGTGCAGCCGCTGTTCCTGGGCCTGATCCTGGTCGCGTTCGTACCGGCCTGGCTGGCCACGGTCGCGGCGGGCCGCGCGATGTATGTCTACGCCGTTGAGCAGACCGAGACCGATCGCCGGCGCTTCTACCTCCAGATGGTGCTGACCAACAAGGACACCGCCAAGGAGGTCCGCGCCTACGACACCGGCGCGTTTCTGCGGGGTCGCTACGACCAGCTCTACGAAACCCGGATTCAGGCGCTGCGGCGCGTCGTCCGCCGCCGCACCCGGCAGGGACTGGGCGGCGGGGCATTGACCGGCGTCCTCACCGGTGCCGTGCTGGGTGCGATCGTGTGGTTCCTGAGCGACGGCCGCCTGACGCTGGCCGGGGCCGGGGTGGCCGCCGGCGGCGTGATCCTGCTCGGATCTCAGCTTCAGGCGATCGCCGCCGCGGCCGGCTCGCTGTACGAGAGCTCGCTGTTCGTGCGCGACTTCACGTCGTTCGTTGACGGCCCTCGCGGGGGAAGTCCAACGGCCGGCACCGGCTCGCCCCCGGAACGCTTTGAGCTCATCACCGCCCAAGACATCCGCTTCACGTATCCCAGCCGGACCGAGCCGAGCCTCGAGGACGTCTCGATCGAGCTGCGCGCGGGTCAGGTGGTCGCGCTGGTGGGCGAGAACGGATCGGGCAAGACGACCTTGGCCAAGGTGCTCGCCGGCCTGTACCGGCCCGACGCGGGTGTCGTTTCCTGGGATGGACTCGATGTGGCCGCGATGGCACCGGCGGCGATGCGGGCCAAGGTCGCCGTGCTGTTTCAGGATTTCATCCGCTACCAGCTCTCCGCGACCGAGAACATCGGCTTCGGAGAACCAGGCCGGCTCAAAGACGACGAGGCGATCGCGGCGGCGGCCCGGTCGGCGGGCGCCCACGAGTTTCTCGCTGAGCTGCCCAATGGATACGCCACGACTCTCGGACCCGAGTTCATCGGCGGCGTCGACCTCTCGGGCGGACAGTGGCAGCGAATCGCGCTCGCCCGGGCCTTCCTGCGCCGCGCGAGCCTGATCATCCTGGACGAGCCGACCGCCTCCCTGGACCCGCGCGCCGAAGCCGAGCTGTTCGTCCAGGTCCGCAAGCTGTTTCGGGGGCGGACGGTCCTCCTGATCTCACACCGGTTTGCCAGCGTGCGGCTGGCCGACCACATCTACGTGCTCGATCAGGGGCGGGTCATTGAGCACGGAAGCCATGACGGGCTGATGGATCACCAGGGCACCTACGCCACGCTGTTCACGCTACAAGCGTCCGCGTATGGGGTTGGGGGCACGGCGCCACCGGGCGTCGATTTCCCCCGGTAATGCCCGCCACTCCCTACCTACTCCGCGGAGCCGAGCTGGCCAGCTCGCTGGTGGTGGGCTCAGATCCTGCTCGGGCACCGCTGCAACCCCGGCGTGGTCAGCCGGCCGAGCTGCGCAGCGTGCTGGAAGGCGTTGTCCGCACGGCACTCGAGCGCCCTCCGTGTCTGATCGCCTTTTCGGGCGGCCGAGACTCCTCGGGGCTCCTCGCGCTCGCCGTCGATGTCGCGCGGCGTGAAGGCCTGCCGCTCCCGATCCCAGCCACCAACCAGTTCCCGGGCATCCACGATGTGGATGAATCTCACTGGCAGGAGCTGCTCGTCGCCCATCTCGGGCTGACGGAATGGCTGCGGCTGGAAATCACCGACGAGCTCGACCTGATCGGCCCGCTGGCCGGGCCGCTGCTCCGGCGATTCGGCGTCATCTGGCCCCCCAACAGCCATCTCCTGCAACGGGCGGCGCCGTCTGCTCGGGGCGGCACGATCGTCACCGGGGTAGGCGGGGATGAGCTGTTCGAGCCCAGCGCGCATCGGGGGGCGCGGGTCCTCGCTCGCGAGGTGAGACCAGCCCGGGGGGACCTGCGCGCCGTGGCGGTCGCGCTGATGCCCCGCCGCATCCGCCGAACTCGCGCCCGCCGGGGCCTCTCGGCGCCGATCTGGCTGCGGCCCCACGTGGCCGCGCTCTGGCGCGACGAGGTTGCCCAGCTGGCGGTCGAGCCGACCCTGCGCTGGGGTGAGACCGTCGTCGATCACTGGTGGCGCTCGCGGGCGCGGCTCGGGCTCGTGCAGTCGATCCAGGCCGTGACCGGCGATGAGATCGTCGTCGAGCACCCGTTCATGCATCCCGACTTTCTGCGCAGCGTGGCCGGGGCCTGCTGGCGCACGGGCTTCGCGTCCCGCCGTGACGCCATGCAGCTGCTGTTCGGCGGCCTCGTCCCGGAAGCGCTGCTGGCCAGACGGGACAAGGCGGTCTTCTTCGAGCCGTTCGTCAACCGCTACAGCCGCGATTTCATTCAATCCTGGGACGGAAGTGGGGTCGACAGCGACCTCGTCGACCCCGAGGTGCTGGGGCGAACCTGGGCGCAGCCACAGGTCGACGCCCGCTCCTATCCGCTGCTGCAGGCCGCGTGGCTGTCAACGAATCCGGGGCATCTGACCTGATTTTGCATAATCAGGAATCCGTTGCTAGCCTCAACGTCGTCTACGTAAAGGAGGCACGTAACCATGCAGTCCAAGAAGCCCTACGAAGCACCGGTCGTCAAGGAGCTCGGCTCTCTGCACCAGCTGACCCAGCTGATTCAGAAGCACGACAACCACACCCCTGACGGCTTCGCCTACAACGGCATCATTCTCACCTCCTAGCATCTGCCGGCGGTGGGCGCGGGCGGCATTTAGAGGGCCGTCAGGGGTCGGTCTTGCCCGCGTCTTGCCGCTGAATTAGTCCCTGCTCCAGACACGTGTCCAGGAAGGACCGCACGTCAGCGCGGGCGTTGTCGTTCGACGCCTCGAACTCTTGGAGCAGTCCGGCGACCAGTTCCTCTTCGGTCGCTCCCCCCTGCAGCAGACGCCAGAGTGCGCTGCCGGTCGCGTTCAGGCCCAGGTAATTGGACTCATCGAGATCCAGAACCACGACCTCGCCGTCGATCTCACGCCAGGTCAGGCCTTCGGGACGCAGTTCAAAGGATTCCATTTAGATGAGCCAGCAGGGCCTCGATCGAACTCGCGGCTGTCTCCCAGCCGCGCGGACGCCTCCACGATAACGTCGGACGAGCCGCCAGGTCGAGCAAGCTCTCGGCATTCGTCCACGGCAGCGCCAGCGCCCGGTGTTCAATCAACAGACCGAGGCGCTCCCCGGCCGGGACGGAGCTGACGCTCGCCTTGCCCCAACCCAGCTGGATCGTGCCGCGCAGCGGCAACGACGGCGGGCACGGGGGCAGATCGATCCGCCAGCGTTCGCGAGTCCCGATGATTCCCAGGTCGCGCCCGGCCGACAGCGACGCCGCCGCGTCACGGCGCAGGTCAACGCAGCGAGGACCGGCGAACACCTGGTCGCGGTCGACGACGACCAGGTCGTCGGCCAGCACGGCCAGGCCGGCTTTCGCCATCCAGCCGAGCGTCGAGCTTTTCCCGTCGCCCTTGTCTCCGAGCAGCAGCCAGACGCCCCCGTCGTGCTCGAACGCCCCGGCGTGCATGGCGCAGCGGCCGCCCCAATAGGCGATCGTCGATGCCGCCGAGGAAAGGTGGGGTGCCAGCACACATTCGGCTGGGGTCGGAGAGCCCAGCAAGAGCCTGACCCCGGGCGGATCGCGGCGAATCTCGATGCGATGGCCGCCAAACAGGCTGTAGCTGGCCCGATCGGGGCCCCATCCCGGGGCAGCGCTCGAATCGCGGCCGGCCACGGTGACCTCGACCGCCACCTCGAGCGCCACCGAGGTCCAGTCTGGCCCCGCCGGAACCAGCAGCCTCGCCGGGACATCGAGGTCATCGAAGCGCAGACCCCAGGCTCCGCCCGGATTCATCGCCCCAAGACCCGCGCTGACGCCACCGTCCAGCGGCGAAGCATGCGGACGGCATGCTCGAGCCGAACCAGCCCCACCACCGGTGACTCAGCGGCCGCGTCGGGGGTCCATTTCTCGACCGGCGTCCGGTCCAGCTCGCGCCTTACCGAGGCCAGGTGGCCATGCGCGGGGGCCAGCAGGAGATCGATCAGGCTGGCGTTGGCTCTGATCTGTGACACGTCGCCGTCCAGGAATGGGTTGGCCAGCGCCCTCGCCCAGCGCTGGCGTAGGCCGACCGAGCGTGGGGGCGACACCGGCACCCCGACGAGGCCACCCAGTACGCCCGCGGCAACGGTCATCGGCGCCGACAACGAGGGGTATCGACCTGCAATCGCGTCGATCGAGTCGCCAGCTCCGAGCCGCGCGTGGTTCGTGCTCCACCACGCCGCGACGTCCGCCGGCGACCTCAACCCCGCGAAACCGTCCCGCTGGTAGAAGAGCAGCAGCGACGCCAGCTCGTCAGCCGGCTGCATCCGCAGCGGCTCGCCCGGCGCAGGGCGCTGCGCCCGGCTCAGCGCGTCGGCGGCGAATCGCGTTTCGTACCAATGCACACGCCAGTGAAGCTCGATCCGCGGTAGTTCGGGATGAACCAGCGTTTCGTGCAGGAGCGGGAGACCACCGGACGCCCGCTCCTGGGCTACCCAGCCCATCTTGGCGATCACTGAGGCTGCGTGGGCGAGGTCCTGAGCAGTGACCAACACGTCGATGTCGATCGAGGTGCGCAGCCCAGGGTCGCCGTATAGGTCACGCGCCAGCGCGCTGCCCTTCAGCGGCATCGCCCGGATCCCGGCCTTCTCGAGCATGCCGAGCACGCCGAGCGTGATCACGTCGAAGATGCTCCCGCGATGGCGCGCCGCGTCGATTGCGGCCGTCACCTCGCGCGCGAACGAGCCATCCACCGGCGCCTGCGCCTCCAGGAGCCGGCCACCGATGAGCGAGACGAGATTGAGACGCCGAAGCAGCGTCAACAGCACGTCGGAACGGCTGCGGCGGCCGAGCTCGACGGCCTCGGTCGCCCGGGCATGCGCAATCTCCCGCGAACCGCACATCAGCAGGATGAGTTCTCGTTCGGTGGCGGTGCGACGGCGCGGCAATCGCCCAGACTAACTCGTTGCTAACCCCGAAATTGAAACGTCTTCGTCAAATCCGGGTAGTAGCCTCTTGAGTCCGCGGGGCCGTTACGGCAACGCGCGGCCTACGCCGCCAGCTTGATCCAGGGCGCCATTGCCATTTGCCACCCGGCGCCCGTGATCTGTCCCCTACCCCTCACATTGAATCTATGTCTGCACATGATCAGTACATATCTTCGCCACTAACCCACGATCAGCACGAGTACGAGCCCGCTGCACACGAGTACGAGCCCGCTGCGCACGAGTACGAACCTGCTCCGCGGGAGTACGACCCCGCTCCGCCCGAGTACGCCGGCGGTCAGACACCCCCCGATTCTCCGCGCAGCACGCTGGTCGGAGCAATCCGCCGACACTCGATTCTGGTTCTGATTCCCGTGCTCCTGCTGCTGGGCGCCGGTGTGGTGGTCGGAAACGGCAAGCCGCGCACCTACACGGCCAACGCGGTCATCAACGTTGGAAAATCCGATATCGCGACCCAAGCGACACCGGGATACGTGCAAGCCGCCGCCGCCCTGGCGACGAGTTACAGCCGGCTGGTGACCAGCCAGTTCGTCGCGATTCCGGCCGGACGGGCCCTCCACGAGTCGCCGCTCACCGCCGCGTCACAGCTCAGCGCGGTGCCGATCCCCAACGAGACCACGTTCACGCTCACCGCTAAGGGCTCCTCGCCGCGATCCGCCGTCGCGCTCGCCAATGCCGCCGTCACCGCGCTGCAGGCGTACGTGAAGAACACCGCGACCCAGCAGGGCGGTCCCCAGCAGCTGCTCGGCAAGTACGAGGCTGCCCAGAGCACGGCCGACCAGCTTCAGGCCAAGGCCCAGCGGTTGACCGGCCGGCTCGCGTCGGCCACCGCCGCTGCGAGCAGCAGCGTCGCCAGCACCAGCGCCTCGACGAGCGTCACCCAGAGCCAGGTCACCAAGGCCAAGGTGGCCGCCCAATCCGCCTCGCTGCAGGCGCAAGCGCTGAGCAACCAGTACCTGAACCTGGCCGGGAGCGCGGTCGCCCCCACGCTGAGCGTCCTCAACACACCGACCGGAACGGCGACCAGTAACCGCACTCAGAACATCGAGAAGTACGGGATCATTGGTGCGGCCGCCGGATTGGTGATCGGGATCGCGTTCGCGGCCCTCGTGGCTCGGATCGAGAACTGGCGCGGGCTTCGCCGCCGGCGCGCGCTGGTCTAGCCCCCGGCCAAGCGGATGACCGCGCGTCTCCAGCGTCTCCCGCCCGAAGCTCTCTGCCTGCTCCTGATCCTCCTCGGGGGCGGAGCGGGAGCGGTCGCCGCACCGCGGGCGCACGGGCTCGATCCGTTCACCGGAATGGTGATCGGAATGGTGGTGGCCGCGGTCGGCACCGCCGCCTTGGTGCTGCTCGAGCCGGCCTGGCTCCTCACCGGGGCCCTGCTGCTGTCCGTCTTCTCGGGCAACTGGAGCAACATGGGAATCCCGTTCCCGCTGGATCGCGTGGCCCTCGTCTGTGGTATCGGTTCGACCCTGGTCCTCGCCGTCCGCAACCGGGAGCGGATCGACGTTCGCTTCGTCCACTGGTTGATGGGGCTCCTGATCCTGTTCGCCGTCGTCTCGGCCGCATGGTCTGGCACCCTCAGCCAGCACGCCCCGCTGTTCGCGCTGCTCGACCGCCTCGGGCTGTTTCCGTTCGTGCTCTACCTGGTCGCCCCGGTCGCGTTCAAGCAACCGCACCAGCGTCGGATCCTGGCCGTCGGGCTCCTGATCCTGGGCGCCTACCTGGGCCTGATCACACTGTTTGAGGCCGTCGGCCTGCGGGGTCTGGTTATCCCCCACTACATCCTGGATCCAACCCTCGGCATCCACGCCGAGCGCGCCCGGGGACCGTTTCTGGAGGCAGGAGCCAACGGGCTGGCCATGTTCGTGTGTCTGGTCGGGGCCGCGATCACGATCCCGTGGTGGCGTGACCGCCGGATGAAGGCCCTCGCGGTCGGAGTGATGATCCTGTGCGCCGCCGGCATCCTCTACACGCTGACCCGGCAAACCTGGGTCGGTGCGGTGGGCGGCACGGTGGCAGCGATGCTGGCCGATCGCCGCTTGCGCCGCTATCTCCCGGCGGCAGCGGCCGCCGGGCTGATCGTGATCGCCGTATCGCTGGTGCTGATCCCGGGCCTGTCCCAGAGCGTCACCACGCGCTCAGGGGCGCAAGGTCCGGTGTGGGACCGGCTCAATTCGGATGCCGCCGCGCTCCGGATGATCGAGGCGCGTCCGGCTCTGGGTTTCGGCTGGGGGTCCTTCCAGACCGCCAGCGTCCCGTACTACCGGCTGGCCGCCACCTATCCGCTGACGGCCGTCGGGCAGGCCCACAACGTCCCCCTGTCCAACGGCGCCGAGCTCGGGCTGGCCGGCACGTTCCTGTGGCTGGTGATCGTGGTCCTCGCGCTGGTCGTGCCGGCGACGCGCCGAGCTCCGCCCGGATTCGAGCACTGGCGGCTGGGGGTGATCGCCGTCGCGACGGCCTGGTTTATCCAAGCCAACTTCACGCCGCTGGACTATGCGTTTGACAATTACGTGATCTGGCTGTTCGCCGGGATCCTCGTCAGTGGCCACCTCCACCACGGCGAGTCGCCCAAACCGGCTTCAGTTCAGACGCCGCGTCGCCCGCCCCGGCGGGCCCGCGACCACGGCGTACACCGGCCCGTCCCCCCGGACCAGCGGGCCGGCGTTCACCCTGAAACCCACTTGCGATAGGTGCCCTGGAGCAGACGGGCGTTATCTTCCAGATCGAACTCCGAACGCACCCGGTCCCGAGCTGCGCGGCCGAGAGCCTGTCGCCGAGCCGGGTCGCGCGCCAACTCGGTCAGAGCGTCCACCAGATCTTCCCGAGAGCCGGGTCGCACGAGGCGTCCGCTGACTCCGTCCACGATCAGTTCGGGAATGCCCATCACGTGGCTGGCGACCACCGGGATCCCCGTCGCCATCGCCTCCATCAGGACGATCGGCACGCCCTCGGCAAAACTGGGCAGGCAGAAGATGTCCGTCTGCGCCAGCAGTTGATCGATCTCGGTGTGGGCGACGGCGCCGAGAAACTCGACCCGTGAGCTGACCCCGAGCTCGCCCGCGAGCTGCTCGAGATGCGGGCGTTCGGGGCCATCGCCGGCCAACCTGAGCCGTAGGTCCAGCCCTCGCGTGCCCACTTCGGCGGCGGCCTCGATCAGCAGCCGTTGGGCCTTTTCGGGGACCAGACGCCCGACGCACGTGACGCGCACACCCTCGGGGGTTGCGGCCGGCGGCGGCGGCACAAACCGAGCCGTGTCGATGCCGCAGTGCACGACCTCGAGCTTGTCCCACTGCTCGGGCGCGACCAGGCCCATCAGTTGGCTGCGCGCGAACTCGCTGATGCAGACGACGAACTGGGCAGCACGCGCCTTCTCGCCGAGCTGGAAGTGACGCACGTCATAGAACTCGGTCGGCCCGTGCATGGTGAAACTCCAGCTGAGATCACCGTCACCCAGTGACGAGGCGATCATGGCCAAGTCACTGGAGACGTTGGCAAAGTGGGCGTGGAGGTGCTGGACAGCGCGCAGCCGGCAGCGATGCCAGAGCACGACCCCCGCCCCGAAATAGGACAGGTGCCGGGCCAGCGCGGCCGGCGCTGAGCGGCCGCGGCGCAGGCTGCCCGCGAGCGCGGCCAGATAGCGTCGCGGACTCGTGGTGAGCGCCGCCCCGTGGGCGCGCAGATAGTCGGCCACCCGCGGCGGGCGCAAGGGGTAGGTGGTCTCCCAGGCCTCGCGGTCGGCGGGGGTCCGGCACTCGTCCACCGACTCTCTGCGGACGGCGAAGGTGTCGATCGTGACGCCCAGACGACGCAACGCCAGCACCTCGTTCTGGATAAAGGTGTGCGAAACGTAGGGGTATCCGGTCGTTATGTACGCCAGGTGAAGCTGGTCAGACAAAGGCGCCCATCCACTCGGCGACCCGGGCGGCGTAGCCGTCCACGGTCCGGTCACGTTCGACCGTCGCGCGCCCGGCCGCTCCGAGCGTCGACGCCTGGGCGGGGTCATCCCAGAGCTCCTCGATCGCTGTTCTGAGCGCAGCGGCATCTCCCGGTGCGACGGTCAGACCATCGACCCGGTGATCGACGTAACCGCTGAGACCGGACGTGTCAGAAGCCACCACGGGCCGTCCACACGCCATACCCTCAAGGACCGTGTTCACGCCCGCCGCGTAGTCGGTTCCGGACACGATCGGGACCACCACGACCCGGGCGTTTCGGTACAGGTCGCGGAGCTCTGGGTAGCTGAGCCCGCGTCTGACGCTGACGTGATCGGGGAGCTCGAGCTCGCCCAGCTCCCGGTGAGACCACGCGCTCCCGGGCACGATCACGCACGACCGGCGCAGCGGCCGCACGGCCTCGACGAGCGTCGCGTAATCGCGCTGTTCGCGTCCGACGCTGACCACGTAGTCGCCGCGCGACGCGTCAGGGGCGGGCGTGAAGAACTGCTGGTCCACCTTGTCTGAGATGAAGCGGGCGCGCTCGGGGGCGAGGCCGACCTCCTCTCTGAGGTAGCGCTCCTGCGCGCGTGAAAAGACGACAGTCAGCGCGATCCGATCCAAGAAACGCGTCAGGCGCTGTAAGCGCCGCTTTGACCGCGAGGTCAGCAGGTGAGCAATCAAGAGCTGCGGAGTCCCAGGATCAAGCAGGGACAGCGGCAGCCCGACGCGCTCCGAGAAGGACACGCACAGCGACGGAGACGCGCGCCGCGCTCGCACGGCCTGGGCCAGGTCGAGACGAAGTGTGGACTCCACTCGGGCGATCGGGCCAGAGCCGCCCCCGGGATAGGAGACCACCCCCCCGGTGAGACGCGCGAGCACTTCGAAGTCGAGCCTCGGGCCGTCGATCCGGGTCGCCTCGACCTGGGGACGGGTGGTTGAGGTGAGGATGAGCGGGGGCAGCCGGGGACCTTTCCGCCCGCAAGCTAGCAGCGGCCCGGAGCGGCTAGGGTCAGCGCCGTGCGCGTCGCGCTGCTGCTCAGCACCGACTACTTCGAGGACTTTTACGGCCAGGGATTCGGGCTCAGCCCGGCCGAATACGTGGCCTCGTACCGCAACGACTGGTCCTGGGACTGGTGCCGGGTGCTCCGCGCGGAGGGTGTGCAACCGAGCCTCTATCTCCCCTCGCTCACCGAGCGATCGCGCTTTGAGACCGACGAGCGAGTCGGGGTCCGCTTCCTCCCGCTGGGCGCGATCGTGCGGCCCTGGACGGCGCTGCCGCCCCTGCGCAGAACGCCCGTGGGTCGCTACGCGGCTCAGCTCGCCAACACCGCGGGCTTCCTGCGTCCGTTGCGGTGGGCCCTGGCCGAGGACCAGATCGATGTCCTGCTCATCCAGGAGTACTGGACGGCGCGCTTTGACCTGCTGGTTCGCCGGCTCGCGGTGCCGGTCGTGGGCGTTGACCAGGGCCTGCCCGACCGTCACGAGCTCAAAGTCATCAAACGGGGAAGTTTCCGCGCCGCCGCGGGCGTGATCACGCAGACCGAGCGCGAGGCCGACAAAGTACGGCGCTACCGGGGAGCCGCCATCCGGATCGCCAACGCGGTCGACTCCGACCTGTTCGCTCCGGCCCAGCGCAGCGACGGCCAGGAAACGAGGCGCATCCTCGCCGTTGGCCGGATCCACGATGCCCAGAAGCGCCACTCCGACCTGGTTCGCGCCCTGGCCCGGTTACCGGAATCGTGGACGCTGGAGATCGTGGGCCGCGGACCCGACGAGGACGACCTCCGGCGGCTCGCCACAGAACTGGGAGTGGGCGATCGTCTCGGGATGCCGGGCTTTGTCAGCGACAAGCGCGAGTTGCGAGACCGGTATCGCGCAGCGACCGTGTTCGCGGTCCCGTCAGCCTACGAAGGGCTTCCGATGACGCTCCTGGAGGCGATGAGCTGCGGCACTCCCGCCGTCGGCAGCGACATCGCTGCGATCGCCGAGGTCCTCGATTCCAGGAGTGGGCAGCTGGTGGCGGTCGGCGACGTGGAGGGACTCGCGAACGCGTTCCGGCACTGTCTCGAGCATCGCAACGCCCTCAGCGCCGGGGCGCGAGAGACCGTGCTCCAGCAGTACTCAACCCACGTTGTCGGGCCCGCACTTCGTGAGTACCTGCACAACGTCGTATTCCCGCCAGGGCAGGACGGTTAACAGCACGTTTGCTCACGCCCGTGATGCATATCCGGGCGCCGGCCCGGGCACAATCATCTGATGCCACAACAGGCAAACAGGCAGGACCGGGGCACGCGCCGCCTCGTCGTAACGATCCTCACGATCTTCACGGCGCTGGTGGGAGTCGGCCTGATCCTGTTCACGAGTCCGTCCTCGAATCCGCGCCACCACGGCGCCGCGCGGACGCCCGCACCGAGCGCCGGCGCCCCGGCCACCGCCCGGCCCTTCGCGGCGAACTCGGCTTGGAACGCGCCGGTGCCCGCCGGGACCCCGCTCTCCCCCAATTCAGGAAAATACGTTTCCGAACTGGGGACCCAACTGCGCCAGGCGGGGGCCTGGATCAACGCGACGCAGTTCAGCGTGCCCGTCTACACGGTGGGGCCCGACACGCCCCGGGTGCCCGTCACGCTCGACACCAGCGGCGGCAGTGCCGATCGACTGGCCAGCGACTTTCGAGCCGGGGTACCGATCCCCAGCGGAGCCCGGGCGGCGGCGGGAACCGACGCTCACCTCGTGATCTGGCAGCCTTCTCACAACACCCTGTGGGAGTTCTGGCAGGCTCGACTAGTCAACGGCTCCTGGCACGCGCGCTGGGGCGGCAAGATGCCTGACGTAGCCCAGAGCCCGGGCTACTTCACGAACCCGACTGACTGGGGCGGGACAGGAACCTCACTGTCGCTGCTCGGCGGCCTGATGCGGATCAACGAGCTCAAGGCGGGCCACATCGACCACGCCCTCGCCCTCTCGATTCCCCACGCCCAGGCCGGCCACTTCGTCTATCCCGCCCAGCGCTCGGATGGAAATGACCCGAACTCGGGGCAAATCCCCGAGGGCACCCGCTTTCGCCTGGATCCCAAGCTGAACATCGCGGCCATGAAACTTCCGTCGATGACCAAGATGATCGCCATCGCTGCCCAGCGCTACGGAATCATCGTCCGAGACCAGGCCGGCTCGGTCGCGTTCTACGCCGAGGATCCCACTCCCACCAAGACCGACCCCTACGGCGGCCCCCATGGCCTGTTCGACGGTCTCTCCGCCGCCGCGCTACTGCGGGTGTTTCCCTGGAGTCATCTTCAGGTCGTCAGCCCGAGCTGGAACCATCACTAGCGAGTGAACGCAGCGCTTCGCCGCTTCAACTGCGCGCGCCGGGCGACGATTCCCAGCGCCCCGGCGAGGCGACACCGAGACGACGCGAGCGACAGCAGCCGCCGGACGGCCGCGCCTCGCCGCCCCAGGCGCCACTCCCGACGCGCCGCGTCATAGCAGGCCGCGCCCTCCCAGCGTTCGAGCGTGGCGGGATCCCACCACGGTCTCTGGTCATAGGCTCGGGCAATCGAACGATGCGCGTCGGCCATCATTTCAACGTCGCCGGTCACCTGACCGGGATGGCGGTGATAGATGACGACCGGGCGCCGCGCAATCGCTCCCGACCCGCGTTCGAGCACCCGAATCCACAGGTCCATGTCCGCGCCGCCTTTCAGCGGCGCGTACCCCCCGACCTCGCGGACAACGTCGCGGCGCACCATGGTGCCGCTCGCGGCGATGAAGTTCTCGGGGTAGATGAGCGGGCGCGGGGTATTGAGCAGGAACGGCTCGCCGCTTACGGGCCCCCCGTAGATGACCCGGGCCGATCCCTCCTCCCGGGCCAGCGAGGCTCCACCCACCAGGACGTGATCTCCCCGCAGTGGCCACAGTGTGGCGAGCAGGTGCGGCAGCCACTCGTCGTCTGAGTCCAGCAGCGCGATCCAGGGCTGGCTGGCATTCTCGATCCCGGTGTTCCGGGCGGCGCCTTCGCCCTGGTTGACGTCGTGGCGGATCACCCGGGCGCCGGCCTGGGCGGCAGCCTCGCCGGTCTCGTCGGTCGAGCAGTCGTCCACGACGATGACTTCGGCCGGTGGCTGGGGTGTTTGCGCCAGAGCGCTGCCGACGGCGCGTCTGACCATGTCCGGACGGTTGTAGGCCGGGATCACCACCGTGACGGGAAGGGAGTCCACGAGGGCGAGGATAGGCGCCCGATCGATGGTCAGCATCGCGGCGGCCCTGGCTATCCTCGGGCGCAATGAGACCGACCGTAGACGTGGTGGTTCCCTTCGTCGGCCCCGACGCTGAGCTGACCGAGCTGTGTCAACACATCGGCGCCCTTGACCTTCGCGAGGGCGACTCAGCGGTGGTGGTGGACAACCGCCCCGCGGCGGGATCCGAAGACCGGGTGATCAACGGCGTGAGGGTGATCGGCGCCCCCGAGCTACAGACGTCCTACCACGCGCGAAATCGCGGCGCGCAGGCCGGCCACGCGGCGTGGCTGGTGTTCGTCGATGCCGATGTGCGCGTGCCCGCTGACCTGATCGAGAGCTACTTCGAGCCCGAGCCGGGCGACCAGACCGGGGTCCTGGCCGGCGAGATCGGCAATGAGACCGTGACCGGCGGCGAGCGCCGGGCGCTCGCCGTCCGCTATGCCCACCTGGCCGAGCTGTTTGCCCAGCGCAAGACGCTGGAGACGGGCGAATTCGCCTACGCGATGACGGCCAACTGCGCGATCCGCCGGACGGCGTTCGCGGCGGTCACCGGCTTCGTGGACAACGTCCGGTCCGGCGGCGACGCCGACATCTGCTTTCGCATTGTCCGGGCCGGCTGGGAGATCGAGTCCCGCAGCCACGCCGCCGTGACCCATGTGAACCGGCCGACCGTCCGCAAGCTCGTCCGCCAATCCGCGCGTCATGGCTCGGGAGCCGCGTGGCTGAACCGGGTGTATCCCGGTTTCTCGCGCCCGAGTCGCCTGTCGGGCCTGCTCTATCGCAGCACCCGGGCGCTCCTGGCGGCGGTGATCTCGGTCGTGCAAGGCAACCGTGACCAGGCGCTGGTGACCTCGATCGACGCCGTTCGGTCGGTCGCCTTCGAAGCCGGCCGGCGAGCCTCCAACGAGGTTTCGCCTCCCTCGGGCTAGGACAGGCGTCTAAGTCCCGGCCGGCGCCTCGCTACACCGGCTTCTGGTGCCGATGAGGACCGAGCATGGCCTCATCGCGAAGAGACCTCGATCGGGGCCTGATCCTCCTCGCCGTCTCGCTGCTCGCGATCGGTGGCACCCTGGCGTTCAACGCGCCCCGCGCGTCGGCACGGCCAGCCGTCGCCTACGCCAGCCCACCGGGTACGGCGATCGGCACCCGACCGAGCTTCATCAGCCGGGCCATCACCCACGCCTCCCGGGTCAGCGTCCGGTTTGATCTGCGGGCCCGTCGGGGCGCGCAGGTCACGCTCGTGCAGTTCGCGCCCGGCGATCTCTCGGCTCGCCTCATCGGCGGACGATTCGAGCTGTCCGCCGGATCCCGGCGAGTCGCGGTGCGGCTCCCCGATGTCAGCGTGCATCCCGCCGCCGTCTCGATCGTGGCCGACGCTCGCGCCCATATCGCCACATTGAAGATCGGTGGCCACAGCGAGCCGACACTGAGGATCTCCCTGTCCCGCGTCGACCGGGTCCGGCTGGGGAGTCTGCCCGGCCGCTCGGCGCGCCGGGCCCGCTCGTCGGCCGCCACCGTTTCCCTGAGC
>JBOGYN010000743.1:0-1643 GCA_050696855.1 Solirubrobacteraceae bacterium
GGCCTGGACCCGCCACCTGCTGCGTCCTGAGCTGACCTCGGCCGAGGACGCCTCCGCAGCGACCGGGTTGCCGACCCTGGCTTCGATCCCCCTCAAGCCCAAGCTCAGGGGGTCGGATCCTGCGGTCATCGAGTCCTATCGCGTGCTTTCGACCAACCTCTCTTTCATGATGCGCGAGGCCGACCAGAAGGTGATCGCGATAGCCGGATTCGGGCCACGCGTGGGCAAGACCTCGGTGGTCATGGGTCTCGCCGACGCCATCGCCGAGCGCGGCCGCAAGGTGCTGGTGGTTGACGGGGATATGCGGGCAGCCGCGCTGTCGGCCAACTACGGTCATCCCAACAGCCCCGGACTGGTTGACGTCCTCAAAGGCACCATCAGCATCGAGCCGGTGCTGATCGATCTCGGCGACCAGCGCTGGCTGCTGCCGGCGCGGCAGTCGCGCACCAACGCGGCCGGCCTCCTGTCGGGCGACCGCACAAGTGCGGTCATCGATGATCTGCGCCAGCGCTTCGACGTGATCATCTTCGATTCACCGCCGATCGCGGCTCTGGCGGACGGCTTGATCCTCGCCTCCCTGGCCGATCAGGTGCTGATCGTTGCGCGCACAGGCCTGACGAAGCCCAGCGATCTCACGGCGGTCACCACCAGTCTCACCCAGGGGGCGGCCGAGATCGCCGGCCTGGTTGTGTTCAAAACCGTCTCGGAAGATCTCTACTACCCGGTCAGCAACAGCTCCGGCTGGACGCCGGGCCGCGCTCGGGTGGGTTGAATCCTCAGGGCAGCCGATCAGCGCGTGAACAGCGGCAGTGTGCGGTCGATCACCGACTGCCAAGACAGGCGCGTCTGCGCCAGGGCCCGTCCCCGGGCTCCGAACTCGTCGGCGACCCCGTCGGCGAGGAGCGAGAGGATGGCCTGCGCCATCGGCTCGGCGGCTCCCGGCACGACGATCCCGGCTTCACTCTCGTTCAAAAGGCCCGAGATGCCCGGCATATCGATCGCCACTACGGCCCGGCCCGCCGCGAGGTATTCAGTCAGCTTGATCGGGCTGGCGCTCGTGCGGCCGATCGTGGCGGTGCGGTAGGCCAGGAGCGCCACAGTCGCGGCACCCAGGTAATCCCGCACCAGTTCGCGTTTGTAGACCATCCCGGTCAGCACGATCTTGTCGGTCACGTCAAGCTCGTGAGCCCGGCGCTCGATTCGCTCGCGTTCGGGACCATCGCCGACCAGGAGCAGGCGGACCTCGGGACGCTTGGCGCTCACCAGCGCGAACGACTCAACGATCGTGTCGAAATCCGACCAATGATGAAAGCCGCCGCAGAATACGATGTACGTGCCGGCGGGATCCAGTCCCACGCGGGCCAGCGCCGCCTGCCGCTCCTGCGGGATGAAGAAGTCTACGTCTACGCCGTTCGGAATCACTGTGATGCGCTCGGGAGGGATCCGGGCTAGCTGGGTGAGCAGGGTCTTGATCTCGGGAGTGACGGCGAGAACTCCGTGCGAGAGCCGACCGGTGACAATCGCCGCCGTGCGCTTGAGGCGGTCAACGGCCGAGGACCCGTGCTGGTCGAGCGCGCCGTAGGGAATACCGTCGACTTGGTTCACGATTCGATAAGACAGCAGGCGCGCCGCGAGTACCGAGG
>JBOGYN010000744.1:0-2389 GCA_050696855.1 Solirubrobacteraceae bacterium
GGCTCGACGCATTGCTGGGGTTCGGCCCGGCCGCAATCGGGGCCGCTGAGAGGAGCCCGGGCATCCCGTGTCTCTTCTACCACGGAGAGGAGCGGACGGCGAACACAAGCCAGCACGTGGTGTTTGCCGACCACATCGCGCTCGCGCCACCGCTCCGTCGAGCCCAGCTGACCGAATCACGCGCCGCCGGATTCACGCCGCCGTCGGCGGCTCCCGCCGACGTTGTGCTTGCCACGATTGACGGCTGTCCGGCATGGGTGCGCCGCGCAAACGAGGCTGGTTTCCACGACCATGTCGCAATCGCTCCAGACGAGCTTGCTACCGGGGAAGCCTTGCGCAGCCGTCTGGCGCCGGAACGGTGCTTGGCCGTGCTTTCTCTCGCGCAGTTTGTGCGCGATCTCACCGGCGAGCGCCGATGGCAGCTGCCCTCAACTCGGGCAGCGTTCGTGATCGACGACCCGAACCTGCGACGGCCGACCTACGGTCACATCAGCTACGAGGAGTTGTCGGGCAGCGCGGCTGTGCACAACTACCACGTCTCTATTGCGATGGTCCCGCTCGACGCTCGACCGGCACATCCGCGAGCCGTCGCGCTCTTCCGAGATCGTCAAGAGCAGATCTCACTCTGCATTCACGGCAATGATCATTACGGGGGCGAACTCGCGCGCATGCGTTCCGAGGACGAGGGCCTTGCGCATGTTGCGCAGGCCTTGCGCCGCGTCCAGTCGTTTGAGCGCCGGACAGAGATCGCGGTCGATCGCGTGATGGTCCCGCCGCATGAGAGTATGAGCAGGCTGGCCGTGGCAGCACTGCTTGCGTGCGGATATGAGGCGTTTGCGGGCACGCGCACGTTCCCGTGGATGACCACTTCGCCCGATCTTTCCTGGCTGACTCGCCCGACCGACGCCGACGCACTTACCGGATGGGGGAGCTCGATGCTTATGCCCGGGGGCTTCCCGCTGCTCGTTCGCATGCCCTTCGAGCATGCCCGCGAGGAGGTCGTGCTCCGCGCCTTCCTCGGCCAGCCTGTCGTCCTGTACGGGCATCACGATGTGATGGAGCATGGCCCGGGGGGGCTGGAGTCGGCGGCCACAGCGATCAACCGCCTTGGAGACATCCAGTGGAGCTCGCTTGCGGGGATCGCGCGCGGGGCGGTTGAGTGGCGGCGGAGCGGGAACGTCCTCCAACTCCGCATGCTTGGCCGGCGTGTGCAGTTCGACGTACCGTCTTGGGCTGGCGAGGTCGTGATCGACACGACAGACCTGGCCTTGCCGGAGTCGGCCCGCCTCCTGGTTCGTGGGTGTGGAATCGAGAAGACTACGTTCGGGGCCGACACCCCCGCGCGCCTTCCCATCGCTCGTTCCGGACGCTTGCAGCTGTCCCTCGGAGCCGCCGTCGATGCGCAGCTCGTACCGGCGCCCCCACGGCGACTCAGGCCGGTCGCGCGCCGTCTCGCGGCCGAGGCCCGTGCTAGACATGTCGCCGGCCGCCGACGGCGGCGTACGTAACCGCGCGTGAGACGTAGGCCGCCAGCAGCATCGAGAGCTCGGCGCTTACAAGCTGCGCCTGACCGCAAGCCTCGGGTCCAGAGCCCCGTTTCTAGGTCGAGGTCCTAGCACCATGTGTGGAATCGCCGGGAGTGCCCGAACTGACCAGGCCCCAATCGATCGCGAACTGATCGATGCGATGTGCCGCGCACAGGAGCATCGTGGACCGGACTCCCGCGGCCTCCATATCTCACCCGGCGTCGGCCTTGGCATCCAGCGCCTCCGCGTGATTGACATCGCTACCGGGGACCAGCCGATCTACAACGAAGACCGCTCAGTCGTCGTAGTCCTCAACGGCGAGATATACAACTATCGAGAGCTTCGTGAGCAACTGCGCCGGACCGGGCATAGCTTCGCCAGCGACGGTGACACCGAAGTGATCGTGCACCTCTATGAGGAGCGTGGCGCCGACTGCGTGCAGCAACTTCAAGGCATGTTCGCATTCGCGCTCTGGGATACTCGCCGCCGGCAGCTGCTGCTGGCGCGCGACCGTGTGGGCAAGAAGCCACTGTTCTACGCCCAGCGTGAAGGCGTGCTCAGTTTCGCTTCCGAGCTCCCGGCGCTGCTGGAGGATCCAGAGGTTCCTCGCCAGATCGATGACCACGCCATCGATGCTTACCTGGCGCATGGCTACATTCCTGCACCACTGTGCGCCTACTCGGCAGTGAAGAAGCTGATGCCGGCAAGCACTCTGCTGTACCGCGACGGTAGGGCGACTGTTGATCGCTACTGGCGGCTTGACTACCGCAAGCGCTCCACCGGCAACCGCGCCGAGGTAGAAGAGGAGATTCGCGAAGGGATCCGGCGGGCCGTCAAGCGGCGGATGATCGCCGACGTTCCGC
>JBOGYN010000745.1:0-16392 GCA_050696855.1 Solirubrobacteraceae bacterium
CCGGACTCGCCTCGCCCCGCTACTGCCACTTCACCTCGCCGATCCGTCGCTACCCCGACCTGATCTGCCACCGCGGCCTGCTCTCGGCCGTCGCCGGCGAGCCCGCTCCGGACGCCAGCTGGGTGGCCGCTGCCGGGCCGTGGAGCTCGACCCGAGAACGGGCCGCGATGACGGTCGAGCGCGATGCCGACGACGTCGCTGGCTGCTTTTTGCTCGAGCGGGCGCTGTTTGACGGTGGTGACCGGAGTGCGGTGTTCGAAGGTGAGGTGGTGGGCTTGATCGGGGCGGGAGCCTTCGTGAGCTTCGGCGAGGGAGGCGAGTACGAGGGCATGCTGCCGGTCCGCCGGTTGCGCGGGGACTGGTGGGAGCTCAACGAGGAGGGGACGATCCTGGTCGGGACTCGGGCTGGCGGGGCGATCCGCCTGGGCGACTCGGTCGCCGTGCGAGTGGGGCGGATCGACGCCGCGCGGGGTAGGGTGGATCTGCTGCCCGCGGATGCCGATGAGAGCTAGCCGCGCCTCGGCGATGGCGGTTGGTTCGCCATCGGACTTCGTTTAGAGAGATTCAGAGGACACACAGATGGCCAAGGGACGCAAGCGCAAGGTTTCTGCGGGTGACGTGGCCACCAACCGCCAAGCCTCGTACCGATACAACCTGATTGAGCGCTTCGAGTGCGGGCTGGTGCTCACCGGGACCGAGGTCAAGTCCCTGCGCGAGGGCAAGGCCCAGCTCAAGGACGCCTACGCGACGGTGCGGGACCGTGAGGTGTGGCTGATCGGGGTCTATATCCCGCCCTACGGTCCCGCGTCCCGGGAGAACCACGAGCCCGAGCGGCCGCGCAAGCTGCTCCTGCACCGTTCCGAGATCGAGCGTCTTCAGGCCTCAACCAACGAGCGCGGGCTGACGCTGATCCCGACGCGGATGTACTTCTCGGGCGCCGGTTCGCGGGCCAAGGTCGAAATCGCGCTGGCCAAGGGCAAGGATCTCTACGACAAGCGGGACTCGATCCGCAAGCGCGATGTGGCCCGCGAGGTCCAGCGTGAGCTGCGCGAGGTGGGTCGCTAGATCGGTTCGAGGTGGGGCGGTGCAACGGCGCGGGGCGCCGGTCCGGCCGCTACTGTGCTTGCCGCGCCCTCCTCCGGGGTAGACCCTCCGCCATGACCATCGGAACATCCATCGTCCTGATCGCCATCGGCGCGATCCTCAAGTGGGCGGTCACGGCGCACGTCAGCGGGATCGACCTGCAGACCGCGGGCACCGTCCTGTTCGTGGTCGGCATCGTTGGCCTGCTCCTCGCTGTGGCCTACACGTTCTGGTGGGCGGACCGGACCCGGCGAGTCCGCGTCCCCGACGAGCACGATCCCCGGTACTAGAGCGCTCCGACGCTCTTCGGCCGCCCGGGCGCGGCAGCTGTGACCGCGCGGGCGTCGGTGACTCGTGGTTGCCGGTGATAACGGGCGGTGGCGGGTGGTGGCGGTGGTGGCGGGTGGGCCCTGACCGCGCGGGCGTGGGTGGCCTGGGGCGGGCGTGGGTGGCCTGGGGGGGAGGAGCGGGGTTCTTGTCCTGCGGGCGACCGAGCAGGCCGACCCGGCCTGAGCCGACCCCGCCTAGGCCGACCCCGCCTAGGCCGACCCCGCCTAGGGCCGACCTGCAAAATGTGAAAATCTGGGCCGCCGCCCGCGAGTTCTTCGCAATATGGGGGCTGAGCCTGCGGCTGGTGAAAAACTTGGCCGCGACCGTCGAGTTTTTCCACTTTTGCAGGTGGCAGACGGTGCCGCGTCCGCGTCCGCGTCCGCGCCTGCGCCCGGGCTCGCGCCCGCTGCCTGCGCTGCCGAGCCCGTCGCGGCGCTCGGCTAGTTGAGGCTGCGCTGGAGGTGGCTGGCGTCCATGCCAACGACCAGCAGCCCGATCAAGGTCAGGTACACGATGGCGATCAGCCAGCGGTCACGCGGACGGACCCGGTAGTAGGCGGCCTGCTCGAGGCTGCCGCTGCGCCGCGCCTTCCAGCGCTTGTAGGTCTCAAAGCCCGCGAGCACGGCGATGATCAGGATGACCGGGTTGGGGAAGAGAACGGCGAATACCAGCATGGCCGCAAAGCCGACGCCCCACATCCAGGGCGCCATCGCCGCCATCGCCCGGCCGCCGTCGAGCGGAACCACCGGCAGCAGGTTGAAGAGGTTGAGGAAGAAGCCGGTAAACGCCAGCGCGCGCCAGAAGTCGTTGCCAGTGGCCAGCCAGATCGGAACGCAGACGGCGGTGCCCAGGGTGCCAAGGATCGGGCCGGCGAGGCCGACCCGTGCTTCGGCGGCGGCGTTGTCACCCAGCGAGCGGGCGCTGATCAGTGCCCCCAGGAAGGGGATGAACATCGGGGCGCTGGCCTTGATCCCCTCGCGGCGCAGCGCGATCACGTGCCCCATCTCGTGGACGAGGAGCAGGATCACGAAGCCCACCGCGAACGGAAAGCCCCAGATCGTCGCGTAGGCCACGATCGAGACCAGCATCGTCCCCGCGGTAGTGAGCAGCTTGATCTTCGGCAGCAGCAGGAGGATGGCCTTGAGCTTGGCCAGGATCGCCACCAGCGCGGCGCCGATCGGGGCTAGGCGCCGCCGGAAGAACGACTGGCGTGGGCGCTCGCTACCGAGATGGGGGGCGCCGAGCGGATGTCCGGCGGCGTGGTCGCCGCGCTCGAGGCCGGTCAGCCCGAACGGCCCGTGGGCGGCCGGTTCATCGGGCGCCGAGGGGGTAGGGAGGGGGGGTGCGTCGGATTTCATCGTGCGTCTGTGATGGATTGTCGCAGGCGCCGGACGGCACTCGGGCCGGGTCTTACGGAGTCCTTCACTGCGCTGGTCCCACGAAGCCCGGGGGCGAATCATGGTCTGGTCGCCCGGCCGGTCCTATACTCAGAGGACATAGCTGTGCCCCCGGGGACGACAGGCTTCGACGTGGTCGGTTCGTGGGGGTGGTTGCGAGTCGAGGTCCCGGGTGGCCTCGTAAAACTCCCGGGAAAAAAATAAGTGCGGACTCTCATGAGTTCGCGCTCGCCGCTTAGTAACTAAGCCGTGAGCGCTCCTGGCCTCTTAGCCCGCCTGCGGCGGAGTAACCGGGATCAACTAGCAGGCTCACCTGGCGAGGCCCGCTCCGGCCAAGCCGGGGACATTCTTTCGGAGCTGGTCTTCCACAACCCCGCCGGCGTGGCGAGTGGAAGATGAGATCAGAGCGCCGGATACGCTCGTAGACACCACCTTTTACGCGACTGCGGACGCGGGTTCAATTCCCGCCGTCTCCACCTCCGCAAAGAATTCGAACCGCCCTCCGCGCTCTTCCGGTCGGGGGGCGTTTCGATCAGGGCGAGCGCGTCGATCGCCGTGACGGCGCCGTAGAACGGCGGCCTGACATCCGGTGTGACCGGCTCCAGGCGGATCGGCCCGAGGAGAATGCCGGAGTGTCTGAGCTGAGTGCGCCGTGCGCTGCTCCAGGACTTCCTGGACGTTCCCGAGACGTTCCTTGATCCACTCAACCGGAGGCGGACGGAAGATTTCTCCCGGCTGCGCCGGAGGCCGCCGATCTGTTTTCGCCGAGGGTCTCGACGCGGCGTTCGGTCTCGACCAGCGCCTTCGCGAGTGCCGGGCAGCACCCAATCTCTTCCTGAGCGTGTCCGTCTCGGGACGTTAGTGGTAGCGGTCGAAGTCGGCCGGCCAGGGCAGCGGGAATAGGTGCCGGTAGGGCCGCGCGTCCGCGATCACCTTGGCGAAGGACGGCCGCTGCGCGAGTGCGCGGTAGTACCGCGTCAGCTGCGGGTGCGCGCCCTCGTCCCACGGGTGGATGGCCAGAGCGTAGAACAGGCCCGGCGCGGCGGCGCAGTCGGCGATCGTGAACGTGTCACCGGCCAGGAACTCGTTCGCGGCCAGCTGCGCTTCGAGCATGCCGTAGGCCATGTCGAGGCGGCCCCGCGCCTGGGCGACCGCGCGCTCGTCGAGGCGCTCCTCGATCGTGTCGAAGACGATCGCCTGGACGGCGTCGGAGACATACTGGTCGCAGAGGCGGTCCCACTTGCGGGACTCCAGCGAAGGCACCAACCGCTCGCCGGCGACGTGCTCGATGATGATCGACGTCTCGCCGATCACCTGGTCACCGTCGCGCAGCACCGGGATCGACGCCGGCGGCCACAGCTCGGCCAGCTCGGCGCGGTCGAAGTCACGCTCCTCCTCGAGGACGCCGTAGGCGACGCCGTGCTCGTTGAGCGCGACCAGGACCTTCTGGCAGTAGAGCGCGAAAGGGTGCTCATAGAGGGTGAGCATAAGTCAGCCCTCCTCCCCGGCGCCGTGCATCAGCGCGCGGATCTCCATGCCCCAGTGCTGGGCGTCTGGCCAGCGCGCGGCGATCTCCTCGGCGCGCTCCCGGGTGGCGACGTCGACAATGCAGTAGCCGGCCAGCGCCTCCTTGGCCTCTAGGAACGGCCCGTCGGTGACGGTGACGACGCCGTCGCGCACATGCGTCGAGCGTGCCTGCGAGGCGTCGGCCAGGCCCTCGCCGCCGACCCACTCGCCGCTCGTCGACAGCTCCTCGACGATGTCGCTGGCGGCGTGCATGAAGATCTCCTTGTCCTCTTGGGAGAGCCCGTTCCAGGCTTCGGTGTTCTGGTAGATGAGCAGGATGTACCGCATCGTGATGCTCCTTGTGGCTGGAGGGTGTTCATCCTGTGGTCGGAGCCGTCGGTGGGTTTTCGACATCGCCGCGCAACCTTTCGGCCTGGGCCCGCAGGTAGCGCTGCTCGGGGACGCTCGTGGTGCCGCGGGCGGCGTCCTCGTACCCGGCCAGCGCGGCCAGCGTGTCACCGGTCATCTCCTGCAGATGGGCCCGGACGGACGCGAGGCGGTGGTGCTCGGTGAGGCGGGGGTCGCCGGCCAGCGCATCGAGGTCGGCAAGCCCGGCGCGTGGGCCGTCGACCATCGCGACCGCGACAGCGCGGTTGAGTGCGACGACCGGGCCAGGGGCCAGCGCGTGCAGCAGGTCGTAGAGCTTGAGGACCTGCGGCCAGTCGGTGTCGGCGGCCGTTGTGGCCTCGGCGTGCACGGCCGCGATCGCCGCCTGCAGCTGGTAGACGCCCAGCCGGGCGCGCGACAGCGTCTTCTGGATCAGCTGAACGCCCTCCTCCAGCAGCGCGCGATCCCAGCTGAGGCGGTCCTGCTCGCCCAGCGGGATGAGCATGCCGTCGGGGCTGTCCCGTGCGCCGCTGCGCGCCTGAGTCAGCAGCATCAGCGCCAGCAGCCCCCCGACCTCGCCGTCGTCGGGCAGCAGCGCGCGCGTCATCCGTGCCAGGCGGATCGCCTCGCGCGCGAGCTCGCGTCGCTGCAGCTGCTCGCCGGAGGTCGCGGTGTAGCCCTCGTTGAACATCAGGTAGAGCACGTGCAGCACGACGCCCAAGCGCGCGGTGCGCTCATCGTCGCCCGGCAGCTCGAAGCGGCCACCCGCTTCGGCGATCGTCGCCTTGGCGCGGCTGATGCGCTGGGCCATGGTCGCCTTGGGCACCAGGAACGCCGCTGCGATCTGCGCGGTCGTCAGACCGCCGACCGCCCGCAGCGTCAGCGCCAGCTGCGACGGCGGCGACAGCGCCGGATGACAGCACAGGAACACCAGTGTCAGCGTGTCGTCCTCATCGGGGACATCGGCGCCAGGCCGAGGCTCCTGCGCGAACGCGGTCTCCTCGCGCCGGGTCCGCGACGCCTCGGCCCTCAAGGCGTCGATCAGCCGGCGGCTGGCGACCGCGATCAGCCAGCCGCACGGATTGTCCGGCACGCCCGCAGCCGGCCACTGCTGCGCGGCCGCGATCAACGCCTCCTGGGTGGCCTCCTCAGCGACGTCGAAATGCCCGTAGCGCCGGGCGACGGCGGCTAGGACCTGGGGCGCGAGTTCCCGCAAGATCCTCTCGTTCACAGCGCCCGCTCGAGATCGGCCCAGATGTCCGTCGCGTCCTCGCAGCTCACGACCGGACGCCCTTTTGCGGCCACCGGCCGGGGGGCGTTCTTACCAGGCCCGGACACTTCATGACGAGACATAGAGCCCCATAAGTTACGTAGCGGTAGGCGTACACCGCAACTTCTCGGTTGGCTTAGCGTTCGACGACGGCGGCTGACCGTACCCATCTCGTTGAGCCCCCTGGTTGAGCGTGGTCAGGAGGTATGGTTGGGGCGCGATGCCCTTTTTCGGACACAAGACGCGCCATGAGCGCGAGTGGGAGGAGGTCCGCTCGTCGGCCCAGGACGACCTCGTCGCACTTGGCGACGACATCCGCTCGCTCGACGTCGACATCCAGATGCCCGGTGTCTCTGAGGACGCCAAGCAGCGCTACGGTCAGGCGCTGCAGGCCTACCAGCGGGCCAGCGAGATCTTCGATCGCGCCAAGCGTCCGGAAGATCTCGCCCCGGTGAGTGAGACCCTCGAGGAGGGGCGGTACGCGATGGCTTACGCCAAGGCGCTGCTCGAGGACCGACCCCCGCCGGAGCGGCGGCCACCGTGCTTCTTTGATCCCCGCCACGGGCCGTCGACCGAGGACGTGCAGTGGGCGCCCCCCGGCGGTTCGCCGCGCCCGGTTCCGGCGTGCGCCGCCGACGCGGTGCGCCTCGAAGAGGGCTTTGCCCCCCATGGCCGGCAGGTGACGGTGGACGGCCGGCCGACCGACTACTGGAACGCGCCGCGCCATTACGGGCCGTGGGCCGGCGGCTACTTCAACGGATTCGGCGGCGGCGGCCTGCTGCCCGGACTGCTCATGGGATCGGCTCTGGGCGCCGGTCTGGGTTTCGGCGCCGGCGGCCTCTTCGACGGCGACGGCGACGGTGATGGTGATGGTGACGGCGACCGCGGCGACGGCGATGGCGATCGCGGGGACGGTGACGGCGGCGGCTGGGGCGACGGCGGGGGCGGTGGCGATTGGGGCGGTGGCGACGGCGGCGGGGGCGACTTCTGAGGGCGTCTGATCTCGGGCTCGCTCACCCGTCGGTACGGCTGACCGCGAGACCGCTCACGCGCCGGCGGCCCTGACGGACGCAGAGGCGTTGGCGGTCCAGTACCGCTGCAGCCGCTGAGCGTAGGCATAGGCGTAGTCGTGCAGTCCCTCCAGGAGCCGAACCTCGGTGGCTGACAACCCCGGATGCCAGAGATCGACGATGAGCACGATCCGGTCGTGATCGGCGTGGTTCCAGGCTTCGTGCTCGAGGTAGTCATCGAAGACAAGACACCGTCCCTCGTGCCACGGCCGGGTCGTGTCGCCGACGCGGAGCGCGCAGTCGCCGTCGGGCACTGTGATCCCGAGATGACACCGCAAGCGCAGGTTCGTCGGCCCGCGGTGGGGGCGGATATGAGTTCCAGGTCGCATCCGCGACACATAGCTCAAGCCGGCCGCCGTCCTCATCGCCGGCAGCGTCTCGATTCCACGTGTCGTGACCGGGCACGCCTCGCACACCTCCTCGCGCCGTCGCCCCCGCTCATAGAAGAATGCCACGTCCCAGTCGCCCGTGCGCTCGATGCGCTCACTCTCACGGTGAAAGCGGGCTGGCTCCAGCGCGAGAATCTCGTCACGGATCTCCTCGAAGTGCGACTCCAGATAGGAGGCCAGTGGGAAGTCCGAGGCGTCGTGCCACGGCCGTGGCTCGAGGTCCGGGTAGATGCCGCGGGCGGTCTCGCCGGCCGCGTCCGCGAGCGTGTCGACGTAGCGGTGAAAGCGCTCTCGACCGGCCGGCCCGGCGGGCGGCGTCACTCTGTCGCTACTGGCTGACCCCACCGCCGACGGGGAGGCCGGAGCATCCGGCGTCTGACACCGCGCCGCAAACAGCGCTCGGGGGTCGGTGATCATGCTGCCCCGGGGTGACAAATCATCCCCGCAGGGCCGCTCCAGACGCCGGGCGAGTTGACTCCACTCCCCGAAGGTCAAGCGCTTGTCCCAGGCGGTGCCCAGCTTCCGCAGGCGTCGCTGCGCTGACCGAGCCCACCAGGTGGCTCCGACCGCGTCCTGGCGGCGGTGCGACATGTGTGCCAACCAGACGCACGGCTCAGCCACCAGCGGGCACGTGGCAGCGGCTGCGGCCAGCCGGTCGCACCGCGTCTCCGGGTCGTCACCCTCGGCTAGCCCGACGCGGTACAGCTCACGGGTGCGCCCCTCATCGGCCGCGGTGAAGGTGGCCAGCTCAGCGATGAACAGGGGGAGCGTCACGGCATCGTTGGCGACGACCACCTCGGCCAGCTCGCGCAGTCTCGCCAGCCAGATTCCGGGCGATCCGTCGCGGGCCTGTGCCTGCTCGGCAAGATTGCCCATGTGCAGGATGATGAGCGCATCGCACTCATCGCGGCTCGCCGGTGGGTCGGCCGCGGCGCCCCCCGCCCGGCCCGTCCGGTTCGGCACATCGCGCAGCCAGGCAAGCGTGCCGGCGAGGAGCGGGTCGCGCGGCGTCACCGAGAACAGATAAGCCAGGCGCTCGGCCTGCTCCCCGGCAACCGCGATCACCTCGCGCCGTCTCGTCAGTGGCAGGAGCGACCGCGCGTAGGCGTCCGTGCCGTAGACGCTATGGATGAGCGCCGCGTGCGCCATGACGGCCGGTTGCCCCCATCGCCTCACGACCTCGTAGCTGCCGACGAGATGGGCCAGAAATGGGCGCCCCCCGGCGTGGCCGAGATCTTGGGCGCCCTCGGTGCGCAGGAAGGCGATCAGCCGCTCTGCCGTTGCATCGTCTTCCAGGGTCGAGAGACCATTGCCGACCATGAGGAACAGTCTCGCGGATCCTCCCCAGTGAACCGCACGACCCGGGTTAGACTTAGCGTCGTTGACGCCAGACGCTGACATCCGCTTTCCAGGCGAGTCCAGCGAGTACCGCCACGCACGTAACCGGCTTCTCGAGGCCGAGGTCGAGCTTCGCCGGGCGATTGAGAGCACCGCCGCACGGCGCCGGGCGCTGCCACCCGGCGGGGAGGTCCCTGACGATTACTGCTTCGAGGAGGCGATCGACGGAGAACCCGAGGTGAGGTTGTCCGAGCTGTTCGCGCCTGGCAAGGACACGCTCGTCATCTACAGCTTCATGTTCCCCCGCTGGTCCGGCGACACGAGGCCCGGGCCAGCAGACGGCGAGACGGCGAAGCTGCCGCTCGCCGAGACGCCGTGCCCATCTTGCGCCTCGATCCTCGATTCGCTCGACGGTGCCGCTCGGCACCTCACCCAGCGGCTCAACCTTGCGGTGGTCTCGAAATCAGCTCCCGAACGGATCCGCGCCTTCGCGCAGGAACGCGGCTGGCGACACCTGCGACTTCTCTCCTCGCAGAACAACACCTATAACCGCGATTACCGGGCCGAGTCGCCGGAGGGTGAGCAGATTCCGATCCTGAACGTGTTCGTACGGGATGGGCCTCAGTTCCGCCACTGGTGGGCCACAGAGCTCATGTTCGCGCCCCGAGAAGAGGGCGAGGAGCCCCGACACGTCGACTCCATCTGGCCGATCTGGAACGTCCTCGACATGACTCCAGAAGGACGCGGAGCCGGGTCAAACTTTCCCGGGCTGCGAGACGCGTAGCCGATCCCGCAGGGCCCGACGGCATATGTCGGGGGGCGAGGGGTGGGGAAGCATGGTCGTGGCGCGGGCGTCACCATTTGGGTCTATGTCCCCCGACGAGCTTCGTGCCCACTGCCTCTCATTCCGGGGAACCGAGGAAACGTTCCCGTTCGGCCCCGAGACCTCCGTGTTCAAGGTCGCCGGCAAGATCTTCGCGCTGGCTCGGCTCGCCGAGACGCCGCTCCGGGTCAGCCTCAAGTGTGAGCCAGCCATCGCCGAGCAACTGCGCCACGCGCACGCTGCCGTGATCCCTGGATACCACTTAAACAAGCGCCATTGGAACACAGTGACCATCGACGGCTCACTGCCAGTGAAGATGGTCGGCGACATGGTCGAGGACTCGTATGACCTGGTCGTCAGCCAGCTGCCCAAGGTGCGCCAGCGGGCGCTTGCCTGGCGCAGCCAAGCCTGAAGCGCGGCCACCCGCTCTCGTCCCCAGGTGTCGCGGCGCCCAGGTTGAGAGCCGTCTCGCCACTGGTAGGCTGACGCTCCGCTCGACCCATGGCATTCGACCTGGTCATCGACATCGAGAACACTCCCGGGGCGCTGGCGCACGTCGCGGCCGCGATCAGTGACGCCGGCGTGAATCTCGCGGCAGCGACCTGCATCGGTTCGGGCGAGCGGGCCGAACTCCATGTCCTCGTCCCCCACGCCGAAGCCGCGAAGCATTCGTTGGCAATTTCGCACCTCGCGGTCACCCGCGAGCGCGAAGTCGTGGTGGTCAATGTCGAGGACCGCCCCGGCGTGCTGGCTGATCTGACCCGCAAAATCGCCCGGGCGGGCGTCGACCTTGATCTCGTCTACGTCGCCACCAGAAATCGCGTCGTCTTCGGGGCGGCTGACCTCGTGGGGCTCCGGGCTGCGCTGGAAGCCGCGAGCTAGCCGGCTCGGTGTCAGAGGCTCGACGTGGCCCGCTGCGGGCTCGGTAGCCACCTGCGCTCCGCGCCGAGGTGCCGCGGCTCGGTCATCGCCAGCCGGCGGGCGCGGTCGCTGAGGAGCGCGACCAGCTCGGCCGTCGGGCGAAACGGGTCGGCGACCGCGATCGGGGTCAGATCGATGCTGACCGCGGCCCATGGCTCGCCGGCGATCTCTGCGAGCAGCAGTCGCCCGGCCGGCAGGGCCTGTGAGTCGAGCGCCGCCAGTCGCTGCAGCGCGACGACATCGTCGGGGAAGGCGTAGCGGATCGTGACCCCGGTGGCGTAATCCGGGGACGGAGTGCGGCGATGTCCGGCCGGCCGACTCGACCAGTTGATCGACAGATGTATCATCTTGTGCTACATCGTTCCAGCTATTTGGGCCCGTGCAATGTCATACAAACTCGATTTGTCGCACATCAATCGCGAGCGCGCCAGCTCTCTCAACGAGCAGCTGGTGTCCGTGGTCCGCTCGGCGATCGAAAACGGCGAGCTGGCCGGGGGTGATCGGCTGCCGACCACGAGGGCGCTGGCTGAGCAGACCGGCGTCAACCATCTCACCGCGGTGCGGGCCTACCGCCGGCTGGCCGAACTCGGGTACGTGACCGCCAGCGTCGGTCGCGGCACGTTCGTGCGTGCCGTCCCACCCCCGGCGGTGGCAGCGGGCGGTCGCTGGCAGCACGCGATCCTGCCCGACGCGCCCGGGAGCTACGTCAACCAGGTGATCGCCGACACCTGGCAGGCACCTGACGCCCGCGACACGGTGAACTTCGCTACGGGTTGGGCGTCGTCGGAGCTGCATCCGGTGGACGAGCTGCGCCGCCTCGCTGATCTCGTCTTTGCCGAGGAGGGCGCGACGGCGCTGATGTACGGCGACCCGGATGGCCTGTGGCCACTGCGGGAGGAGCTGGCTCGGCGCGGTGTCGCCGACGGCTTTGCGCTCGACGCCGAAGACATCCTCGTCACCAGCGGCGCTCGTCAGGCGATCGACTTGGTCTGCCGAGCGATTCTGAAACCGGGGGATGTGGCAGTCAGCGAGTCGCCCACGTTCATGGGGGCACTCGCCTCGCTGCAGAACACCGGCGCAAGGGTGCTCGGCGTGCCCTACGGCCGCGAGGGGTTCGACGTTGAGGCGCTGGAGTCGATCCTGGCCCGCCACGAGGTCAAGCTCGTCGTCGTTCAGACCGCCTCCCAGAACCCGACGGGGCAGGACCTGGCGCCCGATCAAGCCGAGCGGCTGCTGGAGCTGGCCCGCGAAAGGTCATTCTTCATCCTCGAGGATGGGGTCTACGCGACCGTCCGGTTTCACGGGATGGCCCCGCAGCGGCTGCGCGTTCGCGCGCCCGAACACGTCGTCTATGTCGACTCCCTGTCCAAGACGATCGGTGGTGGATTGCGGGTCGGATGGCTGGCGGCGACGGGTGAGTTGCGCCGTCGGCTCACAGGCATGAAGCTGGCCAGCGACTATCACACGGCCATCCTCGTCCAGCACCTCGCTCACCGCTGGCTGATCAGCGGCTTGCACGAGCATCACATCAGGCGCGTCAACCCGATCTACAGCGCCCGGGCGAGCGCGCTGCTCGATGCATTAGAACGCCGTCTCGGCGACGAACTGCGTCCGCTTCGTCCCCGGGGCGGGCACCACGTGTGGGCGGAGTTCGCGAGACCGCTCGACGAGCGCATGCTCGCCGCCGAAGCGCTGCGAAACGGCGTCTCCTTCACACCCGGCGGCGCGACACGACCCGAGCCGGGCGGATCGGGCGGCCTACGGCTGTCGTTCTCGCTGCTCGACGAGAACGTGATCGACGAGGGAGTGCGCCGCCTGGCCGTCGCGCTGCGAGCCGTGCGCCGCAGCCGCACAGGCGCAGGGGCGGTGATGAGCTGAGCGTCAGCCCCGCGGCTGGCGCTAGTGGCCGGCGCGCAGCATGTCGATCGCGAGCTCGAGGTGCCGCCGCCAGTCGAAGCCGGGACCGCAGTGGGCCATCGTCGACGACACGCCGCACATCAGCATCGCGATGTCGGCCGGTCCGACATCGAGGCGCATCGTCCCGGCGCGCTGGGCGCGTTCGATCAGCTCTCCGCTGAGCGCGTTCAACGCCTCCTGGTCGGGCCGAGCCTGGATCCAGATCTGGCCGCCCACGCCGGTGAGTGCGTGCTGCATGGCGGCGTCGCGCGCGCACACCTCGGCGTTTCGGCGGAGCATGTCCTCGAATACGGCGAACGGCTCCCCGTCGCGCTCGAGCGCCTCCCGCGCGACGGCGGCGAAGAGGCGGAACTTCTGGCGCACGAGCTCCACCATCAGCGCCTCCTTGGTGGGGAAGTGGCGGTAGACGGTGCCAACCCCGACGCCGGCGCGCCGGGCCACGTCGTCGATCTGAGCATCGATGCCGTACTCCGAGAACACCTCCCGGGCACTTTCAAGGATGCGCTCACGATTGCGGCGGGCGTCAGCGCGCAGTGGCCGCTCAGTTTGGCTCAGGGTCTCGGTCAAAGTCTTTATCTCCCGATCTTGACAACCGGAATCGTAGTTCACTATAGTCGGCAACGCAACCGGAACCGGAGGTCACCTTCCAATGTCATCGCTCAGCCAGCCGGCAACTTCACCCCTGTACACACCCCGCGCGAAGAACCTCGCCCTGCTGTTGCTGGCGATGACGCAGTTCGTGATCGTGATCGACGCGTCGATCGTGAACGTGGCCCTTCCGTCGATCGGTGCCCACCTGCACTTCGCCCGCGCCGACCTCTCGTGGGTCGTGAACGCCTACACGCTCACGTTCGGTGGGTTCCTGCTGCTCGGCGGGCGGATGGCCGACCTTCTCGGGCGCCGGCGCATGTTCATGTTCGGCCTGGTGCTGTTCTCGTTGGCCTCGTTCGCCGGCGGCATCGCCCAGTCCGAGGGTTGGCTGATCGCCGCGCGGGCGATCCAGGGGCTGGGAGCGGCGATCGTCTCGCCGGCCGCACTCTCGATCATCACCACAACTTTCGCCGAGGGCGCGGAACGCAACCGCGCGCTCGGAATCTGGGGTGCGGTGGCTGGCGCCGGCGGCGCCGCCGGCGTGCTTCTGGGCGGGATCCTGACCAGCGGCCTGAGCTGGCGCTGGGTCCTGTTCGTCAACGTCCCGATCGGAATCGCCGCTGCGCTGCTCGCTCCGCGGACCCTTCTCGAGAGCCGCTCCGAGGACGCGACGAGGACGTTTGACCTGCCCGGCGCAGTGACCGTCACCGCCGGCCTGTCCCTACTCGTCTACGCGGTCGTCGACGCCGTCAACTCCGGCTGGGGGTCGACGACGACGCTGCTGCGCCTCGCTGGCGCCGCCGTACTGCTGGTCGCGTTCCTGGTCATCGAGCTGCGTCAGCGCAACCCACTGATGCCGTTCTCGATCTTCCGGCTGCGGACGCTGAGAGGAGCGAACATCGTCGGCCTGTTGATCGGCATGTCGCTGTTCTCGATGTTCTTCTTCATCTCGCTCTACCTCCAGAACGTGTTGCACGACTCGCCGATTCAGGCGGGCATCTCGTACCTGCCGCTCGCGGTCGGGATCATCGTGTCGGCCGGGGTCGCGTCCCAGCTGGTCACGCGCGTAGGCTTCAAGTTGCCGCTGATCGCGGGTCTGTTGTTGATCGCCGGCGGCCTGCTCTGGTTCTCACAGGTGCCGGCGCCGGGTGGCTCGTTCGCCGCCGACGTCCTCGGTCCGTCGCTGCTGGCCGCCGTCGGACTGGGATTCGCGTTCGTGCCCGTCACGATCGCCGCGGTGACCGGAACCGAGCCGCACGAGGCGGGTCTCGCCTCCGGGCTGATCAACACCTCCCAACAGGTGGGTGGTGCGCTTGGGCTGGCGATCCTGGCCACGATCGCCAACAGCCGGACGCAGGACCTGTTCCATGCCGGGCTCCACAGCTCGACGGTCGCCCTGACCAAGGGATTTGACCGAGCCTTCCTGGTCGGCGCCGGCTTCGCCGTCGTGGGGGCGATCCTGGCCGCGCTGCTGATCTCCTCGCGGGACAGTCGCGAGCACGCCCAGGCGGCCCGCGCGGAGGCGGGCGCCGCGGCGGCGGCTCCCGCCCCGGCGGGCTAACGGAGCCGCGCGCGCCGAGGTGATTCGCTTTCGGGTCTGACAGCCGATCTGTCCAACTAAGGAGCAGCCGATGCTGATCGTCGCGGGGCACATCGTGGTAGAGCGGGAACAGCGTGAGTTCTACCTGGCAGGTTGCGTGGCCGTGGTGGAACAGGCTCGGTCCACGCCTGGGTGCCTGGACTTCGCGATCACGGGCGACCTGGTGGATCCGGGCCGCATCGACGTTTTCGAACGCTGGGAGTCGCGAGCGGCGGTCCAGGCCTTCCGCGGCAGCGGTCCCAGCGACGAGCAGAGCGCGGCGATGCTGTCTGCCTCGGTGGCCGAGTACGACATCACCGATGAACGCTCCCTGACCTGAGATGGACGCGTGTGTCAACTTTGCCCCGGCTACATCCGATCGAGAATCACTCTCTGGGAACGCCGAGGGCCCAGGTGAGGGGCTCGGACGGCTCTGTCTGCGGCGCGGACTGATCGCTGCTTTGGAGCGCGTCGGCGAGTCTCGTCGAGGATGGTGATCGCGGTCTGATGACGGGCCTTTGACCACTGCGCGAGCAGCGGCTGGAGCTGGGATTCGAGCGTCTGTATGAACTCGTGGGCGAGGCGGTCGCCCTCGGGGGTGAGCTTGATCAGGGTTACACGTCTGTCAGTCTCGCCCGGCTGCCGAGCGAGAAGGCCACGGCGCTCCGCGCGATCAACGAGGCGGCTGACGTTGGACCGATCGCACCGAAGTATGTGCGCGATGTCGCTGACCGCGGCGGGTCGCATCGCCGCCCACAGCAGCTCGGCCTGCTGGGCGCTCAGGCCAAGTTTGCGGCTCGCGCGGGTGAAGCTGTCGTCGAGCGCGACGCGCAGGCGCCCGAGCGCTCGGGGCACCGTCGTGGCTCCCGACGTGCGGTGCTCGTCCGTCATCTGATCAACGAGCTGGCCCACCGGCTGGGCATAGATCCGTTTCAGATCAGGCTCGCCAACTACGCCGAGACCGATCCGGTAAGCGGCAAGCCCTGGTCCTCGAAGAAGCTGCGGGATTGCTACGAGCAGGGCGCCAAAGCGTTCGGCTGGAGCCAACCGCTGAAGGAGCCGGGGCGCGATGGCCCGTGGCTCGTGGGCCAAGGCATGGCCGACTGCTCCATGGGCTGCTTTCGGATGCCGTCCGAAGCTCAGGTGCGCCTGCGGGCGGACGGGAGCGCGGTGATCGAGGCCGGCTTTCAGGACATCGGCACGGGCACGCTGACGATCTTTCCTCAGATCGTCGGTGACGTGCTGGGGCTCGAGCCGGGGCTGGTCAGCTGCCGGATGGGAGACACCGAGCTGCCTGAGGCTGGCCCCACCTATGGCTCGTCCTCGACGATGGGCGTGGGCGCGGCGGTGATGCGCGCGGCGCAGGACGTCATCGACAAGCTGCGCGCGCGCACCGGCGGCGAGCTCGGTGCTTCCGGCCCGCCCGGAGCCGGCGCATTGGCCGCCGCCATGCGGAGCGTCGGGCTCGACGAGCTCGTGGGTGAGGGATCATTCGCTCCAGATCAGAGCAGCCCCTACGCGATGCAGACATTCGGCGCCGTGTTCGTGGAGGTGGGCGTCGATCCGGAGCTCGGTCTCCTGCGTCTGCGGCGCGCGGTGGGCCGCTACAGCGCCGGCCGGATCGTCAATCCGCGCACCGCCCGCGCGCAGATGATCGGGGGCATCGTCTGGGGCTGGGGCAAGGCCGCGATGGAGGTCTCCCAGCAGGACGCGCGGTTCGGCCGCTGGCTGTCAAAGAATCTCTCCGGTGTCGCGGTCCCGGTGAACGCCGACATTCCCGCCGACCTCGAC
>JBOGYN010000746.1:0-5355 GCA_050696855.1 Solirubrobacteraceae bacterium
CTCGCAGGTCTGCTTCTACTACCGCACCTGGCCCTCCGTGGCGCTTGCGAAGCAGCTGATCGAGGACGGACGGATCGGAGAGCTCGTGCACGTCCGAGGTTGGATGCTCCAGGACTACGCCTGCGACCCGACGACCCGGCTCGGCTGGCGCGCCGATCGCTCGCAGGCCGGCGCGGGCGCGCTCGGCGATCTCGGCTCTCACATCTTCGACATCTTTCGGTACCTCGCGGGAGACGCGGCGCGAGTGAGTGCGGTTGCCCGCCAGACCGTCGCCCGCGGCTCCGGCAGCGGGGAGGCAGACGACCTGACGGCCGCCCTGTTGGAGTTTGAATCCGGAGTTTCAGGCGTCCTCGAGGCGAGCTGGGCGCTGCGCGGCCACAGATCCGATCTCGGGTTCGACGTGATCGGCACCGACGGCGCGATCCGGTTCGGATGGGAGAACGCCAACGAGCTGCACGTGCTGACATGCGACTCGCGCTCCGGCGGCTTCGAGCGCGTACTGGTCGGCCCCGACCAGCCGGGGGTCGGGAACATCGTCGCCGTCGCCGGCCAGGGCCTCGGCTACCGGGACGCGTTCACGATCGGGCTCGGCACAGTGGCCAGGGCGATCGCGAACGGCGACGACGCGGCCGCTCCCAGCTTTGCCGACGGCGTCCGCGCCTGCGAGTTCGTCGCGGGCGTTCTCGACTCAGCGAAGTCGGGGAGCTGGGCAGTGCTCGGCCAGTAGGTCAGTCAAAGCGCCGGCCGTCGCGGCGGGAGCCTGTCGGCCACCTCGGCCGGCAGGAACTCGAGGACGATGATCTCTAGCTCCTCGTCGCCGATGTTGACGAGCCCGTGGCTGTGGGTGCGCGGCAGCATCACGAGGTCGCCGGGCCCGACGTCGTACGCCTGACCGTCGAGCGTCATTTGCCCGTGCCCTCTCGTGACGAGGTAGATCTCGTCTGTGCGCGTGTGGGTATGGTCGGCGATCGCCGCCCCCGGCGGCATCCGAGCAGATTCGAATCCCTCGATCTCCGAGTAGACCATCCCCCGCCGCGCAAAGCAGCGCCACAGCAGTGGCGGTCCGCTCCCGCCGTGTACTGCGGGATAGCTGACCGGCTCCTTGCTGGGCGTGACGATCACCGTACCGGCCTCTCAGGCCACCTCGAGCGCGATGTGGAACAGCTCGAGCACGGACCCGGCCGCTGCGACCGTGATCCCGCTTCCCTTCGGAACCGTCAATGCAATCCCCGTCTCGAGGCCGATCTGCTGGCTGGCGTTGTCGGCGATGCCCTCCCCGCCGAGCACGTAGATTGCGTGCTCGACATCGTCGGAGGAGAACACCCGGCGCTCGCCGGGGTCGAGCCGAACGATCTGAAGCGATCGCCACCGATCGCTCAGGTGATCGCGCGGCTCGAGCAGCTCACCGTCGTTGAGGTTGACGATGCCTGGCTGAGGTGCCATCTCACTCCTCCGCTGCGATCCCGACCGGACTCCAGTCCGGGAGGAGATCGATCGTTGCCGGGTGGGTCATCTCGATCGTGAGCCAGGACAGCACGCCTTCGCCGGTATTCACGAGTCCGTGACGAGCACCGAGCGGCGTCAGGATCGCGTCCCCCGGGACGACCCGCCGGCGCTGCCCGTTGAGGCTCATCTCGCCCTCGCCGGTCAGGATGAAGTACACCTCGTCCGTCCGGGAGTGCTCGTGCTCGCCGCTGACCGAGCCTGCGGGCAGGGCAGCGTACTCCCACGCCTCCAAGTCGCTGTGGAGCACGCTGCCACGCGCGAAGCACTTCCAGTAGGACGCCCCGTCGCTGCCGTGAACCCCGTAGACGGTCGAGGGTTCGCGCACGGATGCCACGATCACCTCACCGTCCACGGCGCCTCCCAGCGTTCCACGCGGCGACGCTCCACATCAGAAGTGGTAGTTGCGGACGTTCGCCCTGGTGAACACGAGCGGCGAACCGAGCAGGATCGTGTCGGGCGTAATGAACTTCAACTTGCCCAGATGCCCGGCCGGGAGAGACGACTGGGCTCCCGGCTTGATCGCTCCACTCAGCTGCGCGTGCACCATGTACATCGCCGCGTACCCGAGGTCGACCGGACTCCACAGCACAGCCGACTTGACGGTGCCGGCGAGGATCTGCGGGCCATTCTGGCTGGGAACGCCGATTCCGGTAACGACGATGTGTCCCTTCTTGCCTACGGCGTCGACGGCCTGGGCTGCCCCGGCGAGTGCGTTTCCGTCGAGCGTCAGGATCGCTTGCGTCTCGGGGTGGGCCTGTAGCCAGTTCTTGGCCTCGTTGAAGCTGGTCGCCGTATCGGCCTGTCCTGCCAGGACGGTCTGGATGTCGAAGCCGGGGTACTGCTTGGCGACCAGCGCCTTTATCGCCGACAGCCACGACGCCTGGTTGGGAGCCGTGAACGTCGAGGTGATCAGCAGAACCTTGGCCTTCGGCCCGGTCGATGCGGTGACCTGGGTGACGAGCGTGTGGGCAAGCATCTGCGGCGTTGGGTTGTCCATGAAGAACTCGCGCCCAGGTGCTGCGACGTCGGCGTTCCAGGTCGAGACCTTGACGCCGGCCTGTACTGCCTGCTTCATCGCCGGCACCAGCGCATTCGGGTCGTTGGCCGAAACCGTGATCGCGTCGAGGTGCTCCTGCGTCCACTGACCGATCAGCTGTGATTGCGCCGCGGCGTCGATCGTCGCGGGTCCGTTGTAAACCAGCTTCATGCCGAGCTCGCGTGCGGCTTGCTTGGCGCCGTCGTCCGCAGCCACGAAGAACGGGTCGGCCGTCGTCTTCGGCATGAACCCAACCGTGTAGACCCGCTTGCCTCCCGAACTGGTTGCCGCCCCCTTGGGCGTGCCGGTTCCCCCGCACGCCGACAGCGATCCAACTGTCGCAAGTGCGGCCATGATCGCGCCAGCGCGACGGATCTTGAGCTTCCAACTTGTTACGGACATTACGCCTCTCTGTGGTGATGGGCTTGCATCAGACAAGGACCTCTCCGCCCGTAACGGCGAGCAGGGTCGGACGAGCCGCCGCGCGAGCTGCGAGATAGACGACCGCTGCGGCCGACTCCGCGGGCTCCGCGATGCGCCCCACGGGGATCGTCCTCACCCGGCGGGCCAGCGCCTCTGCGCTGGTTACGCCCTCGGCTTCGGCAAATCGCCGGAAGGCGCTCTCGAGCAGTCCCGTGCGAGTGCATCCCGGGCACGCGACCCGGAGTCGCACGCCCTGATCGGCGAGCGCCGGGGCCAACCGCCGCGCCCAGCCGACGAGCGCGAACTTCGCGGCGCAATATGCGGCGAGATTCGGCTCGCTCCGAAGCCCGGCCTGCGAAGCCACAACGACCACGACACCCTCTCGCGCGGCGAGGACCGGGACCAAGGAGCGGGTCAACTGGACCACAGTCGAAGCGTTGACTTGGACGACCCGCCGCAGATCGCGCTCAGCAAGTGAACGGATAGGCGCGGCGCCGTCAATCCCGTGGGCGAGCACTGCCCGATCGACGCCCTCGGCGTCACAGACGTCGGCGAGCTCCGCCAGAAAGGACCGATCGGTCAGATCCCCGAAGCTCTTCCGGGCGGGAGGCCAGAGCCCTCCGTCGAGCGCGGGGGCGAGGTCTTGAGCAATCACGCGCTCGCCGCTAGCGACGAACCGGCGGACGATCTCGGAGCCGATCTCGCCTGCTGCACCTGTGACCAAGACCGACATCAGGCGCCTCGCAGGTCGAGGGTCGATCCGGCGGCGAATGATGCCTCGCCGGCCGCCAGGAACTCCAGCGCCTCGCGGGTCGCGTCGGAGTACCGGTCCCGGGTCAGCACCGTGTTGATCCGGATCTGCGGCCCGAGTTCGAGCGTGGCGGCGCCCACGACGCCCCGCACAGCCTGGGCAAGGCCGTCGGCCGCGGCGGCTTCCCAGGGATCATCAGACGGTGGCGACGTCACGACCACCGCAATCCGGCGCGGCGACCCGCCATCAGGCCGGTCCAGCGCACGCTGGACGCGCGCGATAAGCTCGACGACGCCGTCCTCCACCGACGCCGCGAACACGTCGGGGCCTGCTGCACTGGACTCGAGCTCGACCAGCGCCAGCTCGCCGGTCTCGGGGTCGCGCAACGGCCGGTCCGTCGCAGGCACATTCATTCCTCCCGCCTGCGGAAGAACTCGTTGACGAACACCCCGGCGAGCATCAGGCCGCCGGTGATCACCGGAATCCAGTTGCTGTTGAGCGTCGTCAACAGCAGGCCCTGCTGGAGCACCGCGATGATCACGACGCCGAGGACGGTGCCGAGGATGCTGCCAAGTCCGCCGTTGATGCTTGCGCCACCGAGCACGACCGCAGCGATCACGGCGAGCTCGAGCCCTAGCCCGGCGTCGGCGCGCGCGGTTGAGACCCGCGACGTGTAGATCACCGCGGCAACCCCCACCAGCAAACCCGTCAGCGCGTACACGGTGACCTTCGTCCGTTTGACCGGCACTCCGGAGAACAGGGCCGCCTCGTCGTTGACGCCGATCCCGTGGACGTAGCGACCGAGGCGCCCGCGATGAAGGACGATCGCGAGCGCGACGGCGGCCACCACGAACACCAGCAGCTGCCCGGGCACCGCTCCGAGGTAGTACTGGCCGAAGTAGTTGAACCAATGCGGGAAGGTCGAGACCGCGTTGGCGTTGGTGATCGCGTAGGCGATCCCGCGGAACAGAGCTTGGGTGGCGATCGTGATCGCGATCGGGTGGACGTCCCATCGAGTCACGAGCACGCCATTTAGCGCACCTCCAGCCGTACCGACGACAACCGCACCCGCAATCGCGAGCGGCAACGGGATGCCGGCCTGATAGCCGAAGCCCAAGCAGACTGATGCGAGCGCGAGCCCGCCGCCGACCGACAGGTCGATCCCACCGGTGATGATCACGAACGTCATGCCGAGAGCGATCAGACCGCTCTCGACGAAATACCGGGACGTGTCGAGGAGGTTGGTGACCGTCAGGAAGTAGGGCGACAGCTGCGCGAGCACGATGATCTCCACTGCCAGGACGCCGAGCAGGACCCCCTCACGCGAGGCCGCCTGCTCCTTCAGCTGCCCGCCGCGCAGCGGCGGTCCGTTGAGCACGGTCACAGCGTTGCCACCCGTCGCACTACATGCCGGCGCACGACATCGCTAGCGACCGCAAGCAGAATCACGCTGCCGGTGAAGAAGTCCTGCCACCGCTCGACGACCCCGAGCAGGTTCATCCCGTCGAGCATCGTGCCGATCAGCAAGGCGCCGGCGAGCGCCGCGAGGGGCGAGCCGCGCCCCCCGGAGATGCTCGTTCCGCCGATCACGACGGCCGCGATCGCCTGGAGCTCGAACCCCGTTTCGGCGTTCGACTGG
>JBOGYN010000747.1:0-4794 GCA_050696855.1 Solirubrobacteraceae bacterium
TCGTTATCTCCTTCTGGTTGGTGCCGGTGTCGTGGGCGGCGATGGCCTCGTCGAGAGCGCGGGCGGTGGCGCCCAGACGCTCGAGTCCGAGCTCGACCAGCTCACGCTGGCGACGCAGCGCGGAACCGCGGTCATAACTCGGATCGTCGAGCAGCCCCTGGACCTCGGCGAGCGAGAATCCGAGCTGGCGCCAGACGACGATCTCCTGCAACCGCTCGAGGTCGGCGTGGGCGTAGAGCCGATAGCCCGCCTCGCTACGCCCGGTCGGTCGCAGGAGGCCGATCTCGTCGTAGTGGTGCAGGGTGCGGATCGTCACCCCGGCCAGCTCGGAAACTTCACCAACGGTTCGCATGCCGGCCACCGTAATGCTCTCACGTGGCGTGAGAGTCAAGGGGGTCTTGGCAAGTGCTTGCCACTAAGCTGGCCGACTCATGCGTGAGGCGCTGATCTGCGAGCCGCTGCGCACACCGGTCGGTCGCTTCGGTGGCATGTTCCGGGATGTGCCGGTGACCGACTTGGCCGTGACCGTGATCAAGGCCGTGGTCGAGCGGACCGGGCTGCCGGTGGAGCAGGTGGACGACGTCCTGCTCGGCCAGGCCTACGCCAACGGCGAGGCCCCCGCGCTGGGCCGGATCGCCGCCCTGGACGCGGGTCTGCCGGTCGAGGTCCCGGGACTCCAGATCGACCGCCGCTGTGGATCGGGGCTGCAGGCGGTGATCGAGGCCGGCATGCAGGTCCAGACCGGAGCCGCCGACCTCGTTCTGGCCGGAGGCGCCGAGAGCATGAGCCAGACCGAGCTCTACTCGACGGCGCTGCGCTGGGGCGCGCGCTCGGGCGGCGCAATGCTCGAGGACCGCCTGGTCCGCGGGCGGGTCACGGCCGGGGGCGCGAACTACCCGGTCCCCGGCGGCATGATCGAGACGGCGGAAAATCTGCGCCGCGAGTATTCGATCCCACGCCGGGAGCAGGACGAGCTCGCCCTGCGTTCCCACCAGCGCGCGATCGACGCCGAAACTCGCGGGGACTTCGCCCAGGAGATCGTCCCCGTCGAGGTCAGGGATCGCAAGAACGCGACGCGGATGATCGACCGCGACGAGCACCCCCGGGCCGACGCCACGCTCGAGAGCCTCGGGGCGCTGCGGCCGGTGATGGGCCGCAAGGACTCCGAGGCGACCGTCACCGCGGGCAATGCCAGCGGCCAGAACGACGGCGCGGCCGTGTGTGTGGTCACCCATGCGCAGCGCGCAGCTGAGCTTGGCCTGCGGCCGCTCGCCCGTCTGGTCGGCTGGGCGGTGGCGGGCGTGCCTCCCAAGACGATGGGGATCGGCCCGGTTCCGGCCACGGCAAAGCTGTTTGGCCGCACCGGACTGTCGCTGGCTGACATGGACCTGATCGAGCTCAACGAGGCGTTCGCCGCGCAGGCGCTGGCCGTCCTGCGCGAATGGGATCTCCCCGACGGCCTCGAGCGCGTGAACGTCAATGGTTCGGGGATCTCGCTCGGCCATCCGATCGGCGCCACCGGCGGACGGATCCTGGCCACCCTGCTGCGCGAGCTCGATCGTCGCGAGGGCCGCTACGGCCTGGAGACGATGTGCATCGGCGGCGGTCAGGGCCTGGCGGCGATCTTCGAACGCGTGGCCGCGTGACCCCGAACCCGGGCGCGCCCGGCCGCGCGGGGCCGGGCGGCGGCGACCCGGGCGAGGCGACGCTGCGCGAGGTGATCGAAGCGCTGGCACCGATGCAGCGTCGTGCCGGCGAGCCCGGCGAGCGCGAAGCCGCCGAGTGGATCGCACGGCGCCTGAGCGATGCCGGGTGCCCGGCGGCGATCGAGGAAGAGGAGTTCCTGGACGGCTACGCGCGGGTGATCGGACGCCTGGCCGCCGCCAGCACCGCGGCGGGGGCGACCGCCCTGCTGAGCCGGCGCGCGCGGCGATTGGTCAGCGCCGCCGCCACCGCGGTGACGCTCGCCGTCGCCGATGACGTCTCCAACGGGCCCCGAGTATTCCGGCGGGCCACCTCCCCCCGCAAGACGACCTGGAACGTGGTCGGCCGCTGCGGCGACGAACGGGCGCAGCGCACCCTGGTCCTGCTCGCTCACCACGATGCGGCGCCGACCGGGAAGATCTTCGACGATCGCCTGCAGACCTGGTTCGGAGAGCGGTTTCCCGGAGTCCTGGAGCGGATCGACACCTCGCTGCCGCTGTGGTGGACGATGCTCGGCGCCCCGGCGCTGGTGGCGGTCGGGGCTGCGCGCGGACGGCGCGGGATGCTGGGGACCGGCCTCGCGGCTTCGGCGCTCGGGGTGGCCGCATTTGCGGACATCGCGCGCAGCCCGGTCGTTCCCGGCGCCAGCGACAACCTGACCGCGGTCGCGATCCTGGTCGCGATCGCCGAGCGGCTGCGGAGTGACCCGATCCCGGGTCTGCGGGTCCTGCTCGCCTCGTGCGGCGCCGAGGAGGTCATCCAGGGCGGGATCTACGGCTTTGGCCGGCGCCACTTCCCCGAGCTCGACCGTGGGCGGACCTGGTTTCTGAACCTGGAGACACTCGGCTCGCCGCAGCTGATCCTGCTCGAGGGCGAGGGGCCCGTGGTCATGGAGGATTACACGGACCGCAACTTCCGTGACCTGATCGGACAGGCCGCCCAGCGCGCCGGAGTGCCCCTGCGACGCGGGATGCGCGCGCGCAACTCCACTGACGCGGTGCTGCCCAGCCGGGCTGGCTATCCGACCGCGACGCTGGCCTCGATGACCCGTCACAAGACGCTCGATCACTACCACCAGATGTCCGACACACCCGAGAACGTCGACTACCTCACGGTCCGTAAAGCGCTGGTGGTCACCGAGGCGGTCGCGCGAGAGCTCGCCACCAATCCCTGGCTCTGAGTCCCGCGCTCACTCCCGCGCTCCGCGGGGCGGCTGGCCGGCCAAGGCGAGGCGCCGGCCCCAGGCAAAGACGTTCTTCTCGGTGTGGAGGTGCATGAACGTCTCGGTCTCGCGAACCTCGGCGTCAGCTCGGATCGCGTCGCTGATGATCGCGACCAGATCCGCCTCGCTGCGGCAGACGATCTCCACCAGGAGGTCAAACGAGCCGGCGGTGATCACGACCCATTCGATCGCTTCCTGCCGGGCCAGGCGCTCGGCGACCAGGCGGGGATCTCCGCTCACGCGGACTCCGACCGTGGCCACCACGGCTCGGCCCAAGCGCAGCGGATCGCTGATCGCCACGATCCGCACGAGCCCGGACTCGCGCAGCCGGTTGACCCGTTGACGCGCAGCGGCTTCGGACAGGCCGACGGCTCGCCCGAGATCGCCGTAAGACCGCCGGCCATCCTCCTCGAGGAGGGCGATGATCGTTTCGTCGACCGCGTCGATCGAGGCTGGCTGTTTAGCCGACATCAGCCCCGTTCACCTCCTTTGCGAATATAGTTGCATTGTGGAATTAATACCACTAATCTAGTTGCCGTTCTGCACTCGAGCAAAGGATAGCTTCATGGAGGCAACCCACGACACCGTCGTCGTCGAGGCCCCGACATCGGCGCCGGGCGCTCGGCCCGGCAAAGGACTGAAGGCGGGCGCGATCGGCGCCGTGTCCAACGTCGTAATCGGGGTGTCATCCACCGCCCCGGCCTACAGTCTCGCCGCGACACTGGGCGCGATCGTGGCGGTCAAGGGCATCGGGCTCTCCGCCCCCGCCGTGCTGGTGGTGTCGTTCCTGCCGATGTTGTGCATCGCTCTCGGTTACTACTACATGAACCGAGCCGACCCCGACTGCGGGACCACCTTCGCCTGGGTGACCCGGGCGATGGGCCCCCAGCTCGGCTGGCTGAACGGGTGGGTGATCGTGGCGGCCGACATCATCGTCATGGCGAGCCTGTCGCAGATCGCGGGGACCTACACGTTTCTGCTCTTGGGCGCCGACTCCCTCGCGAGCTCGACGGTCGCCGTGACCGCCGTCGGCGTCGTGTGGATCATCGGGATGGTGGCCATCTGCATGATCGGAGTCGAGCTCAACGCCAAGACCCAGGCCGTTCTGCTCGGTGCCGAGGTGACGATCCTGACGGTGTTCGCGGTCGTGGCCTTCGTCAAGGGAGGCGCCACTTCGCCGCCCGGCTACGTCGCTCCGTCGCTCGCCTGGATCGATCCGTTTCAGATCCCGACCTTCAGCGCTCTGATCAACGGGGTCCTGCTCGGCCTGTTCATCTACTGGGGGTGGGACGCCGGCGTTTCGGTCAACGAGGAGTCACGCGAGTCGGCCTCGGGACCCGGCCGCTCAGCCGTGATCAGCACGCTGATGCTGGTGGCAGTATTTGTGATCGTCGCCTACGCGGCCCAGTCTTACGGCGGCCCGCAGTTCCTGGTCCACAACTCGGGCGACGTGCTCAGCGCGCTCGGGGCCAAGACGTTCGGCTCAGGCTGGGACAAGCTGCTGATTCTCGCCGTGCTCACCTCGGCCTCGGCGTCGACGCAGACGACGATCCTGCCGACCGCCCGGACCACCCTGTCGATGGCCCGTTGGGGCGCGATACCGGAGGCGTTCGGCAAGGTGCACCCGCGCTATCAGACCCCGTGGGTGTCGACGATCAGCTTCGGGATCGTGTCGATTGTCTGGTTCGTGGGTCTCGAGGCGTTCAGCAAGAACGTGTTGCTGGATTCGGTCACCGGGCTGGGCTTCCTGATCGCGTTCTACTACGGCTTCACCGGGCTGGCGTGCACGGTCTACTACCGGCGCACGCTGCTGCGCAGCGTCAAGAACTTCTGGTTCGCCGGCGTCATGCCGCTGCTCGGGTCCCTGG
>JBOGYN010000748.1:0-2502 GCA_050696855.1 Solirubrobacteraceae bacterium
TCAGCTCAACTCGTATAGGCCGATTAGCGTGGCCGTCCCGAGCACCGCCCCGCGCATCAGGTATTGCAGCATCGCGTATGTAACGGTCGCGCCGCCGTCGAGGCTTGCGTGTCCGAGGGCGTACACGGTGAATACGTAGCCGTGGGGAGGATCGCCGACCGATGGGGCCATGCCTCCGTAGCGGTTCTCGCCCCAGTCGGTGAAGCCGAGGGTGCTGCCGGTCGGTTCGTGCCCTGGCGCACCGGCGCCGGGGGCCAGCTCGGTGCAGTCAGGGCTCACGTTAAACAGAATCCAGTGTACGAAACCGACGCCGGTTGGCTCGTCGGGGTCGTAGCAGGTGATCGCGTAACTTTGAGTACCGAGAGGCGCGCCTCGCCACGAAAGATGTGGGCTTACGTTGTTGCCGCCAACGGAGTCGTGGGCGGCAGAGTTGGGGATGGCATCCCTGTCTGCGACCAAGTTGCTCGTGAGGGTGAACGTGCTCATTGCTGATGTCACTAGTCTTCTAGCTCCGGGATGGTTGCTGGTCGGTGGGCGGTTGAGCGAGGCGCGTCCGGAGTTCCGTCTTGAGCACCTTTCCCGTGGGACTCTTGGGCAGTGGCGAGAAGTACACGTCGCGGGGGCACTTGAAGTGGGCGAGCCGCTCGCGGCAGTGCGCGATTATGTGCTCACTTGAGATCTGAGAGTCGTGGCTGAGCGTGACGAACGCGACTGGGACTTCTCCCCAGCGCGGGTCAGGTCGCCCTACGACAGCGCATTCAGATACCGCGTCGTGCGCTGCGATCGTCTGTTCGACTTCGATCGTGCTGACGTTCTCGCCGCCCGAGATGATGATGTCTTTGATGCGGTCGCGCAGCTCGAGCTGTCCGTCTGGGTGGACGACGGCGAGATCGCCTGAGTGAAACCAACCGTCGCGGAAGGCCTCAGTGGTCGCGGCCTCGTCATCGAGGTAGCCGCTCATGACAGCGTTGCCTCGCATCACGACCTCGCCAAGCGTTTGAGCATCGCGTGCCACGTCTTGACCGTTCGCGTCGACGATGCGCACCTCCCCGGACGTCACGTTCGGGTAGCCCTGGCGCGAGCGCAGTCGGGCGCGCGACTCGATGCTCAGCGACCCGGCCTCGGGTGGCTCGATATTGAGCGTGAAAGGCCCATATGTCTCGGTCAGCCCGTAAACGTGATCGACTCGAAAGTTCCACGCGGCCATCTTGGTCAACAGCGGTCCCGATGGTGGAGCGCCGGCGGTAACTATTCGCACCTCTTGGCGGAGCAAGTGGGCCTTCGGGCACTCGGCGAGCATCCGCAGGACGGTCGGCGCCCCGCAGAGATGCGTTACGTCGCCGCCAGCGCATAGGTCCCAGACGCGGTCCGGGTCGACGCTGGGCAGGCAGATGCTCTTGGCGCCGACGGCGGTGAGGGCCCAGGGAAAGCACCAGCCGTTGCAGTGAAACATTGGAAGCGTCCAGAGGTAAGAGCTTGCCGGTCCGAGTCCATGGTCTAGCGCCATCGCGAGGGCGTTGAGATGCGCGCCTCGGTGGTGATATCTGACACCTTTGGGTCGGCCCGTCGTGCCTGACGTGTAGTTGACGCTTAGCGTTGAGTATTCATCAACGATTGGGGCGGGCGGTACCGGCTCGCCGGTCTCGATGAGCGAATCGAGCTCGCCGCCGAGTTCGACGATCGGCAAGCCATCGATGCGGGGGAGGCTGCCGCGCAACTCGCGACTCACGAACAGGATCGAGGCGCCGCTGTGGCGCAATATGTAGTCGATCTCGGTCGCGCTGAGACGAGTGTTGATCGCCACCAAGACACCCCCGGCCATCGGGACCGCGAAGTGAGCTAGGAGCAGCGGTTCGCTGTTTAGCGCCAGGAACGCGACCCGGTCACCGGGGGTTAAGCCAACGCGCTGCAATGCGCTGGCCAGTTGTCGCGCTCGTTCTCGCCAGGCTTTGTAGGTGTATGAAATGCGGCCGTCCACGACCGCAATACGTTCGGCGTGGGCCTCCCCGGAGCGTTCCAGGAACGTGACGGGCGTGAGTTCTTGCCGAAAGACGGCATTCGGCGGGTTGCTCCGCTCGCGTGAGGTCGTGATCGCGGCAGACTCGGTCATGATGTGTGCTTCCGTAGTTGATTCGCCGCGATCAGCACTGGGTCCCACACCGGTGCGAATGGCGGGGCGTAGCCCAAGTCCACCGCGGCTAGCTCGTCGACGGTCATCCGCGCGTGAAGCGCAGTCGCAATTACGTTCGTGCGTCCGCTGACCCCGCTACGACCCAGCACCTGGCCCCCGAGCAGCCGGCCTGTTTGCGCATCGGCCGTCAGCTTGACCGTGGTGGCCCGTGAGCCGGGATAGTACGGAGCGACGTCCGGCGCGTCGATCGTTATGGCGGCTACGTCCATGCCGCGACTGCGGCCCTGCCCCTCTCCGATCCCGGTGATGCCGACTTGCAGATCGAACACCTTGACCAGGCTGGTGCCGACGATGCCGGTGAAGGCCACATC